>DAHUYL010000156.1 GCA_027315255.1 Solirubrobacterales bacterium
GCGGCGCTGCGCCCGCTCGTCCACCGGCGGCTGCGCGGCACGCGGGTCCGCCGCCCGCCCGGCGGCGGTCGCAGCCGGCGGCGCCATCAGCGAGCGTCCTCGAGCTTGCGGGCAACGCGCATGTGCGCCGACTTGGAGCGCGGATTCGAGGCGATCTCCCCGGGCGTCGGTGCGACCGCACGCCGGGTCAGCAGCTCCGCCTCGGGCTCGTGGCCGCAGACGCAGATCGGCAGCTCCGGCGGGCAGATGCAGCCACGGGCACGCTCGACAAGGAACCGCTTGACCCGCCGATCCTCGAGCGAGTGGAACGAGATCGCCGCGAACCTACCGCCGGGTCGGAGCAGCTCCCACGCCAAGGGCAGCGCCGCGTCGAGCTGGGCAAGCTCGTCGTTGACGGCGATTCGCAGGGCCTGGAACACGCGGCGGGCCGGGTGGCCGCCGGCGAACTGAGCCGGGATCGGCACGGCCGACTTGATCACCTCGACGAGCTCCTGGGTGGAGGCCAGCGGGTGGCGCGCCCGGTGGCGGACGATCGCGCGGGCGATCTGGCTCGCGAACCGCTCCTCGCCGTAGTCGCGGAAGAGCCCGGCGAGCCGGCGCTCCTCCCACGCCCCGACGATCTGCGCCGCGGTCAGCTCCTGATCGGGATCCATCCGCATGTCGAGCGGCGCGTCGTACGCGTACGAGAAGCCCCGCGCCCACGTGTCGACCTGCATCGAGCTCATCCCCAGGTCCATGTACGCGAGGTCGGCGCGGACTCCTTCCGCGCGGAGCTGCACGAGCCCGGTCACGAAGTCCGCCCGAATGAACCGCAGCTCGCACGACACCTCGGCCGCCAGCTCGGCCAAGCGCTCGCCGGCGATCGGGTCGCGGTCGATGCCGATCAGCGTCCCGCCCGGGCCGATCCGCTCGGCGACGAGCCTGGCGTGGCCGCCGCCGCCGACCGTGCAGTCGACCGCGACCGCGCCCTCGAACGGTTCGAGCAGGTCGATCAGCTCGCCCGCGAGCACCGGCACGTGCGTGGAGGTCATGTCAAGCAGTGTGGTCAACACTTGCGACCAGGTCCGTGAATTGGGTCATCAGCGCCGCGTTGTAAGCCGGCCACACCGCCCGATCCCACACTTCCAGATGGGTTCCCGAGCCGGTCACGGTCACGTCCTTGCTGAGTCCGGCGTGGTTCAGCGCGAGCTGCGGGATCATCACCCGGTTGGCCGTGTCGAGCTCGGTCTCCCACGAGTTGCTCGACAGCACGCGGCTGAGCGTCTCGTAGCGCGCCGACAGCGGGTTCAGCCCGGCGAGCGAGCCCGCCACGTACGCGTCGTAGTCGTCGGGCACCCACAGCTGGACGCAGCGCGGCGCTCCGGGCTCCGTCTCGGGCCGGATCGCGATCACCACGCCGGGCGACAGGGCCGCCCGGTACTTGGCGGGCACCGTCAGCCGATGCTTCGCATCGAGCGTGTGTTCGAAGGTGCCGCGGAAGTTCAAGGGGTCTCTGTTGCATCGCCGAATCTGGAGCCCGGGTGGCTCGGTGGGAGGAGCCGTGCCACCCGGGTTCCTGCATGCGGTGCGACACGATAACCCACTCTCTCCTACTTCGCAACACAATCTGCAACTGATCTCCCATTCCGTCCGCCACGTGTGATTGGCGCCCTCCGACCGCACAGCCACGGCCGACCGCTCCGCACCGCGGCCTCGTCGTCAGGGCCCCGATGTCGCAAGCCCCCGCGACCGATGACGGGGATGTGCAATCTGCGCCCTTACAGGGCACCTTTCGTGACAACCCCTCGCCCAGCTGGAGGGCGTCGCGACGTTGTGGTCCCTCGTGCGGAGGAGCACGGCGCGAGCCTCAGGCTCGCGGTCGTGGCTCAGCGTCCGGTGCCGCCGCGCAACCCGGACGCGTCCGGTGGCGCCGCCGCCTGCGGCAGCTCGAGCACGAGCCGCGCCCCGCGTTCCGAAGGCCCGGCGGACAGCGACCCGCCATGAGCCCGGGCGATGTCGGCGACGATGCGAAGCCCGTGGCCGCGGGCCTGGCCGGCCGGCGGCCACGCAGACAGGTGCCCCAGTGGCCGGCGCCGGCTCCCGCGCAGCAGCTCCGCCAGCGGAGCCGGCAACCCGCGGCCGCCGTCGAGAACCTCGATCCGGACCGCAGCGCCGCTACAGCTCGAGCTGACGGCGATCGCCGCGGCCCCGTGCTCGATCGCGTTGGCGATCAGGTTGCCGACGGCTTGCGCCAGGCGCACGCGGTCGCCCCGAACCCAGGCCGGCCCGCGCGTCGCGCCCGCCGACAGCTCGAGCTCCAGCCCTCGCGCGGCGGCGGCCGGTCGCCACGCCTCGACGGAGTCGGCGAGCAGCGGCCCGGTCGCGACCAGCTCGACCTGCTCCGGGTCGCCGAGACCGAACAGATCGTCGAGCGCTCGGCGGGCCCGGGCGAGCTCCCCTTCGAGTGCCCGCGCCCTCGAGCCGGGCAGGCTCCCGGTCCGGGCCGCCAGCTCGAGCCCGAGCCCGAGCGCCCACAGCGGACCCCGCAGTTCGTGCGCGGCGCGGGCGTTGCGCACGGCGCGGCGACCTGCGCGGCGCCGGACCCCGATCGCCCCGGCGACGGCCAGCAGCCAGCCACACGCGGCGAGCGCCCAGCTGCCCCACGACACCCAGCCGGCGGTGCCGGATCCGGTCACCGACCGGTCCCGTCGGTCAACCTGTACCCGACGCCCCAGACGTTGACCACGAGCTTGACGCCTTCCCGGCGAAGCTTCCGGCGCAGGCGCGAGGCGTGGCCGTCGAGCGTCCGGCTCGAGCCGGCGACCGACACGTCCCAACCCCACACGATCTTCAACAGCTCCTCGCGCGTGAACACCCGGACCGGGTCCGAGGCGAGCGTTCGCAGCAGGCTGAACTCCTTGCTCGTCAGCTCGACCAGCTCGCTGTCGATCCACACCTGGCGCGCGAGCGCGTCGAGCTCGAGCGGGCCGACTCGCACGCGGGCGCCCGCAGCCGTCTGGCCGGCGCGCCGCAGCCTGACGGCGATCCGCCGCAGCAGCTCCGGATACGAGAACGGCTTGCACACGTAGTCGTCGGCGCCGCGATCGAAGCCGCGGACGCGATCGACCTCGGTGCCACGTCCGCTGAGCACGATCAGCGGCAGGTCGGGATCGACTCGCCCGAGCGCGCGGTCGGATTCGCGGACGTGACGGAGCAGCGCGAGGCCGTCGCCGTCCGGGAGGCCGAGGTCGATGATCGCGAGGTCGAGCATCCGCGTCTGCAGCAACCGCTTCCCGGCCTCGACAGTGCCGGCCTCGAGCACCACGAAGCCGTCCGCGGTCAGGTTGTCGGCCAGGAACGAGCGGCCGATCGGGTCGTCGTCGACGATCAGCAGGCGGGCGTCCACACCTCTTATAGAGGCGCGAGACGCGCCGTGTTCGCCCCCTCCGCGGCCGATACGTGCAACATCGGTTTCAACCGCTGCCCCCCGGCAGGAATCCCACATAAGATGCCGACGTCCATGTACCGGCGCAGCAACTACGGCTCGGGCGACGACTTCGTCCTGGAGTATGGCGATCTCCGGTTCACGTTCAACGAACGCGATTTCCGCGAGCGCTGCGAACAGGCTGCCCGGCGCCTCGGTTTCATCGACGCGGCGGTCGAGGAGGACGAGGCCGAGGATCTGATCAACCTCGTCGTCAACGGCGAGGTGACCGACCCCGCATCGGGGCTTGGCGAACACGTCAACGACTGCTGGCCGGAGCTCGTCGGCCCGTCCGACCGATCGCTCGTGCACTGGCTGCGACGGCTGATCTTCCGCAGCGCCTGGCTCGACCAGCGCGTCAAGGAGGGGGAGCTCGACGTGCGGTTCGACACCCTCGCCGGCACGTTCGTCTACATCCAGCCTGATCGCGGCGACGAGCCGATCGAGCTCGCGCCTGAGCCGAGCTGGGGCCGCGTCGCGTACGTCCGCCGCTGACGGGCGTCCACACAGTCCGGCGGTTCGCCCCGACGCTGGCCAATACGCTCCCCGAGATGTCCGCTCGCGTCTGGCTGATCATGCCCACCTACAACGAGGCGGTGAACCTCGACGCGATTGTGCGGGCCGCCGACGCCGAGCTCGAGCGCGTGGTCCCCGGCGAGCACCGGATCCTGGTCGTCGACGACAACTCGCCGGATGGCACGGGCGAGATCGCAGACTCCCTCGCCGCCGAGCTCGGCACGGTCGAGGTGCTGCACCGCCAGACGAAGGACGGCCTGGGCCAGGCGTACCTGGCGGGGTTCGCCCGCGCACTCGCCGCCGGCGCCCAGCTCCTGATCGAGATGGACGCCGATTTCTCCCACGACCCCCGCTACCTCGGCCCATTGATCGGTGCTGCGGCCGACGCCGATCTCGTGCTCGGCTCGCGCTACGTCGCCGGCGGCGGGGTCCGCAACTGGGGGCTGGTGCGCCGGCTGATCAGCCGCGGCGGCGGGCTGTATGCGCGCCTGATCCTCGGCGTGGCGGTCAACGACCTGACCGGCGGCTTCAAGTGCATTCGCCGCGAGGTGCTCGAGTCGATCGAGCTCGAGCGGGTCCGCGCCGAAGGCTACGTGTTCCAGATCGAGGTCACCTACCGGGCGATCCTGGCGGGCTTCAGGGTGCGCGAGGTGCCGATCGTGTTCACCGATCGCACCGCCGGCGCCAGCAAGATGTCGAGCCGGATAGCGCTCGAGGCGATGCTGCTCGTGCCGCGGCTGCGCCGCATCGACCGGCACCGGCTGGCGGGCCGGCGCCAGCCGCCGGGACCTCCGCCCGAGACCGGTTAGCGGACCGGTCCCGACGCGCTTAGCATAAGCGCACATAAAGTGGTGGGTCAGCAGGCAAACTGGCGCAAAACCGGGCATCCTCTACAGCTGTGAGCGTGAACCGACCGCTCGGCGCCACCCCCCAGACAGGCGCGATCGACCTCAGATCGCCGGCCCGGACCGGACGGACGGCAGCGTCCTCCCGGCTGGGGCTGCTCGCGCTCGGCGGGATGCTCTTGCTGACGCTGCTCGTCTGCGTGGCGGCGTCGCGGACTCACGCGCTGCTGCCACAGTCGATCCGCTACGGATCGGAGGCCGGTTGGCTCGGACCGCTCGGCAACGCCCATCTGCACCTGCCGGCCGGGGTGCTGATCCCGGTGCTCTCGCTGCTGTTCGGCTGCTACGTGTTAGCGGTCCGCTGCGCCGAGCGGCTGTCGCCGCGCGCGGTGCTGACGACGATCGCGGGGATGATCGCGATCGTGCTGCTCGCGCCGCCGCTGATGTCTACCGACGTGTACAGCTATGAGGTGTACGCGCGGATGTTCGTCACCTACGGCGCGAGCCCGTATCTGCACGGACCGTACGCGATCGAGCACGACTTCCTGTACTCGTGGGTGGGCTCCAACTGGTGGAACACGCCGACCGTGTACGGATCCGTGTTCACGCTGTTCAGCGCGCTCGTCGACGCATCGACGGTCGGGGTCCACACGTGCCTGACGATGTCGAAATCTGGCTGGCCGACGCTCGCGTGCCAGCACGCGGTCGCGCTCGACACGGCGGCCTACAAGCTCACCGCGGCGGTGGCCGCGCTCGCCGTGATCGCACTGCTGTGGCACGCCGCGCGGCTGCGCGGGCTCAACCAGATCCGGGCGGTGGCGGTGTTCGGGCTGAATCCGCTGGTGATCGTCTACGGGGTCGGCGGCGGTCACAACGACCTGATGATGCTGGCGTTCACGACGCTCGGCCTGTACGCGCTGCTCGCCCGCCGCGAGCGCTGGAGTGGCGCGATGATCGTGATCGGCGCCGCGGTCAAGCTGACGGGGGGGCTGCTGCTGCCGTTCGCGCTGGCCTCCGAGGTCGGGCTCGGCGCAGAGCGCCGGAGGCGAGCGATCCTGATCGGTGCCGGGATCGCGGGCGCCGCCGCGCTCGCCGCCGGCATGGCCTTCTTCGGCTTCGGTCAGTTCAACGTGCTGCCGACGCTGCAGGAGATCCAGACCCACGGGGACTCCAGCAGCATCCCCGGCTTCCTGTCGATGATCCTGCACCTGCACCTGGTCGGACACCTGGTCGGGATCCTCCTGGGGATCGTGTTCGTCGCGATCTTCGTCGTCCTGCTGCGCCGCGTCCTCCACGGTCGGATGGACTTCATCGACGCGGTCGGCTGGGCGACGGCCGCGATGCTCGTGCTGGCGAGCGCGATGCTGCCGTGGTACGTCGCGTGGCTGATGCCGCTGGTGGCGCTGGGCACCAGCCGCCGGCTGTGGCTGACCGGCATGTGGCTGTCGGGCGTGATCCTGATGATCACGATGATCTCCTACCTCCCGAATGTCTCTTAGGGAGATCCGGTGGACCGCTTAGGTTGTCGACAGGCAGCACGGCCTAGGATCGAGCGATGAGCGATCGCACGCTGCGCATGCTCAGCGTCGTCGCCCCGGTGTACAACGAGGAGGCGACGATCCGCGAGTTCTACGCGCGCGTGTGCGCAGCGCTCGACGGCATGCCGTTCGAGTTGGTGCTCGTCGATGACGGGTCGCGTGACGGGTCGACCGCCGCGCTCGAGGAGCTGGCCGCCCAGGACCCGCGGGTCCGGCTCGTGTTCCTGTCGCGCAACTTCGGCCATCAGACGGCGCTGACCGCCGGGCTCGACCATGCGTCGGGCAACGCGATCGTGATGCTCGACGCCGACCTCCAGGATCCGCCCGAGCTGATCGTGAAGATGCTCGATCACTGGCGCGCCGGCTGCGACGTCGTCTACGCGGTGCGCGAGCATCGCGAGGGCGAGTCCTGGTTCAAGCTCGCGACGGCGCGCTGGTTCTACCGGATCTTCGACTGGCTGACATCGGTGCAGCTGCACCACAACTCGGGCGATTTCCGCCTGCTCGACCGGCGCGCGCTCGACGCGCTGCTGTCGATGCGGGAGCGCAACCGCTTCCTGCGCGGGATGACGGTCTGGGTCGGCTTCACCCAGGCCGCCGTGCCGTACCGGCGCGATGCCCGCTACGCCGGTGAGACGAAGTTCTCGGTTCCGAAGATGCTGCGGTTCTCGCTGGATGCGATCTCGTCGTTCTCGCACCGGCCGCTGCAGCTCGCGACGCTGCTCGGCTTCATGATCTCGGGGCTCGCGTTCATCGCGATCCCGGTCGTGCTCGTGTTGAAGCTGCTCGATTCCTACCTGCCCGGCTTCAGCTCGGTCGAGCTGTCGGTGCTGCTGCTCGGCGGGATCCAGCTGATCTCGATCGGGATCATCGGCGAGTACGTCGGCCGCATCTACGACGAGGTCAAGGGACGGCCGCTGTACCTCGTGCGCGCCCACCGGAACTTCCCCGAGCTCGACGACGACGGCGACCGCGAGCCGGAGACCGCGAGAGTCCCGATCGAGCCGCCGCTCGGCTGAGCGGCGCCTCCGGGCCACGTGACATGGCCGACCCGGATCTCGACATGCCGTTGAGCGAGGCGATGAGCACGCAGCGAGCAATTCGCCGGCTGAAGCCCGACCCCGTCGACGATGCGCTCGTGCTGCGCCTGATCGAGCTGGCGACGAAGGCGCCCACGGGCTCCAATGCCCAGAACTGGGAGTTCGTGGTCGTCCGCGACCGCCACGTGAAGGCCAGGCTTGGGCGCGCGAACCGGCAGGCGTGGTCGGTCTACGGGCGGATCGGCCGGCTGCTCGGTCGCAACGATCCGTCGACGCTGCGGATCATCGACGCCGTGCAGTGGCAGTGCGATCACTTCGAGGAGATCCCGGTGATCGTCGTGGCGTGCCTGCGCGGGCCGCGACTGCCGGTGTGGCAGATGGTCGAGAGCTCCTACTACGGGTCGATCTACCCGTCGGTTCAGAACCTGCTGCTCGCCGCGCGCGCAGCCGGGCTCGGCGCGACGCTGATCACGCTGCCGCTGTGGAGCACGTTCCAGGCGCGGCGCGCGCTCGGCCTGCCACTGATCGTGACACCGTGCGCAGTCGTCCCGCTCGGCTGGCCGCGCGGCCGCTACGGCCCGACGCGCCGGCGTCCGGTGGGCGAGGTAGTCCACCTCGATCGATACGGGAACCGGGCGTTCGGCTGATCAGCCGTCCTGCGCCGCCCAGTACGCCTCGGCTTCGGCCTCCATCACGGCCAGCCGTGAGTAGTAGTCGGGGAACTCGTTCAGATGCGCACGCGCGATCTTGGCGGTGACGTCGACGTCGTCGTCGGTGACGTTCGTCTGAAGATCCTGCGTGCCGTGCTCGCGCTCGACGTCCATCCCCATGCGGAACTGCTCGACGTCGAAGCTCGACGCGCTCCAGTCGATCCCGATGCGCTCGCCGGCGACGCGCGCTTCGTCTGCTGTGAAGTGTTGCCTGGTCATGGCGCGAACGGTACCTCCCCGCGGCGGTTCCCCGAGCGCCCCAGCTCGCGCAGGTCGGCCTCGACCATGCGCCCGACCAGCGCCTCGAAGCTGAGCGACGGCAGCCAGCCGAGCTCCGTCCGGGCACGGCTCGGGTCCCCGACTCGCGGCGTCGCCTCGGGCGCACGCACCAGCGCCGCGTCGACCCGCACGAACGCATCGGGGTCTAGACCCACGTGTCCGAATGCCGCCTCCAGCAGCTCTCTGACGGTCCGTCCGATGCCGCTCGCGAGGATGTAGTCGGCGGGCTCCTGGCGGCGGAGCATCAGCGAGCAACCGGCGACGGCGTCGCCGGCGAACGACCAGTCGCGGATCGCCTCCGTGTCGCCGAGCACCAGCTCGCGCTCGAGTCCGAGCTTGATCGCCGCCGCAGCGCGGGTGATCTTGCGCGAGACGAAGTTGGGCGGCCGCCGCTCGGATTCGTGGTTGTACATGATCGCCGAGCACGCGAACAGGCCCGCGTGCTCGCGCAGCTCGCCGACGAGCAGGTGCGCGGCGAGCTTCGCCGTGGCGTAGGGGTTACGGGGCAGGCAGGCGGTTGCCTCGGTCTGCGGGCTGTCCGCAGCCTCGCCGAACATCTCCCCGGAGCCGGCGAACAGGAATCGGGTCCCCGGACTGAGATCGCGGACCGCCTCGAGCAGCGTCGCGGTTGCGCCGACGATGGCCGCCGCGAACCGTGCGGGCTCGCGCCAGGAGTCGGGAACGAAGCTCGGCGCCGCCAGGTGGTAGAGCTCGTCCGGGCGCAGCTCGCTCAGCGCCGTCCGCAGGGTGTCCGGCCGCAGCAGGTCGCCGTCGACGAACGCGATCCGGTCGCGTAGATGGGCGACGTTTCCGAGCTCGCCGCGCCCGCCGCCGCGGACGAGCCCGTGCACCTCGAACCCGTCGGCGAGCAGCTGCTCGGCCAGGAACGAGCCGTCCTGGCCGGTGATGCCGGTGACCAGCGCCCGCCGGCCGCTCGCGGTCACCGCGGCGAGCGCGCGGACAGCAGCTCGAGGTCGGCGTCGACCATCAGGCGGATCAGCTGCTCGAACGACGTCCGCGCCGCCCAGCCGAGCTGGCGCTGCGCCTTCGACGCGTCGCCGACGAGAAGGTCGACCTCGGCCGGGCGCTTCAGCGCATCGTCGATCTCGACGTGGTCGTCGAGGTCGAGCCCCGCCTGGTCGAACGCGACCTCGACGCACTCCCTGACCGAGTGGCTGACACCGGTGGCGACGACATAGTCGTCGGGCTGATCCTGCTGGAGCATCAGCCACATCGCCTCGACGTAGTCCTTCGCATAACCCCAGTCGCGCTTGGCGTCAAGGTTGCCGAGCTTCAGCTTGTCGGCGAGACCCAGCTTGATCGCGGCCGCGTGCCAGGTGATCTTGCGAGTGACGAACTCGAGCCCTCGGCGCGGGCTTTCGTGGTTGAACAGGATCCCGCTGCTGGCGTGCAGGTCGTATGACTCGCGGTAGTTGACGGTGATGAAGTGGCCGTAGACCTTCGCGACGCCGTACGGTGAGCGCGGGTAGAACGGCGTCGCCTCGTTCTGCGGCGTCTCGCGCACCTTGCCGAACATCTCGCTCGAGGAGGCCTGGTAGATCCGCGCTCCCGGGCATACCTCGCGGATCGCCTCGAGCACGCGGGTGACGCCGACGCCGGTGAACTCGGCGGTCAGCGTCGGCTGGATCCACGACACCGCCACGAACGACATCGCGGCGAGGTTGTAGATCTCGTCGGGCTTGGAGAGCCTGAGCGCGTCGACCAGCGAGCGGTGGTCGAGCAGGTCGGCCTGGTGCAGCGTCAGGCGGTCGCGGAGATGCTCGATCCGGTCGAACTTCTCCGTCGAGGATCGGCGCACGAGGCCGTGGACGTCGTATCCCTTGTCGAGCAGGAGCTCGGCCAGATAGGAGCCGTCCTGTCCGGTGATGCCGGTGATCAGCGCGCAGGGCACGACGCCGAAGGGAAGCAGATCCTGCGCCGGCGAGCGGCGCCGGCCTCAGCCTCCGGCGGGGTTCGGCCCGATCGCGCGGTTCACGGGCCCGGTCGGTCCAGCCCGGCTGTCCGCCTCGCCGGCCGCTCCGTTCCCGGCGGCCTGCGCCGGCGGAGCCTCAGGAGCCTCACCAGAGGCGTGCTCGCCCTGCGCCGCCCGCTCGAGCGCCGCGATCCGCAGCGACAGACCCTTGATCGCGTCCGCGATCGGATCGGGCAGGTGCACCCAATCGGTGTCCGGCCCCTCCACCCGCCGCCCCTCGACCCGGACCGGGTGCCCAGGGTTCCCGACGACCGTGCAGTTGGGCGGCACGTCGTGGATCACGACCGTGTTGGCACCGACCTTCGAGCCGTGCCCGACCACGATCGGCCCGAGCAGCTTCGCGCCGGAGCCGATCGTCACGTTGTCCTGCACCGTCGGGTGGCGCTTGCCCGTCTGGAACCCGGTTCCGCCCAGCGTTACGCCCTGGTAGATCGTGACGTCCGCGCCGACCTCGGCGGTCTCGCCGATCACGACCCCCATCCCGTGGTCGATGAACAGGCCTGGCCCGATCCGGGCAGCGGGGTGGATCTCGATCCCGGTCACGGCTCGCGCGGCAGTCGCGATCACCCTCGGGACCAGCGGCACCCGGCCTCGGTGCAGCGCGTGCGCGACCCGGTGGGCGAGCACCGCCTGCACCCCGGGCCACGCCGCCAGGATCTCGACGATCCCGACATCGAGCGCCGCCGGATCGCGACTCCGCGCCGCGCCGACGTCGCGGCGTATCTCGGCGACCGTCGCCGTGATCAAGCTGCGGCCCACCATCGGCTTCAAAGCGTAGATGAGACGGCCGGCGTGCCCGGCGGGCCGGCCGCTCAGCCGCTCCGCGGCGCCGGGGATTGCAAGGCGACGTCGCGAGCCACGACCGGCACGGCAGGGGGCGCGACCGGCGCGAACCAGCTCAGCGAGATGTAGCGCTCCCCCGAATCGGGCAGGATCACGGCGATCCGGGTTGGGTGGGCGGGATCATTTCGCCTGCGCCGCGCGACCGTCAGCGCGGCGAACACCGCCGCGCCCGAGGAGATGCCCGCCAGCACCCCCTCGCGCCGAGCGAGCGCGTGCGCGGTCGCGATCGCGTCCTCGTCACCGACCGGAATCACCTCGTCGATCACCTCGCGGTTCAGCACCTTCGGGACGAACCCGGCGCCGATTCCCTGGATCCGGTGCGGGCCCGGCCGTCCACCCGACAGCACCGGCGAGGAGGCGGGCTCGACCGCCACAACGTGGATCCGCTGGTCGCGCTCCTTCAGGAACTCGCCGACGCCGGTGATCGTCCCGCCCGTCCCGACGCCCGCGACGAGCACGTCGATCCGGCCGCCGAGCGCCTGCCAGAGCTCCGGCCCCGTGGTCCGGCGATGCGCCTCGGGATTGGCGGGGTTGGAGAACTGGTCGGGCAGGAACACGTCGCCGCGGGCAGCCAGCTCGCGCGCCGCGGCGACCGCCTCGTTCATCCCGCCGAGCGACTCGGTGATCTCGAAGCGAGCGCCGTACAGCGCGAGCAGTCGCTCGCGCTCGCGGCTCATCCCCTGCGGCAGCGTCAGCACGAGGTCGTAGCCCTTCGCGGCGCACACGCACGCGAGCGCGATCCCGGTGTTGCCGCTGGTCGCTTCGACGACCGTCGTCCGTCCCGGCTCGATCCGGCCGTCGCGCTCCGCCGCTTCGATCATCGCCGCCCCGATCCGGTCCTTGACGCTCCCTCCGGGGTTGAACGACTCGAGCTTCGCGAACAGCTCGCACCCGAGCTCGGGCGCGACCCGGGTCAGTTGCACGATCGGCGTGCGCCCGATGTGGTCGGCAATGTTGGTCGGAATTGCGGCCATTCGATCCTGAATCTAGCGCCCCGCCCGCTCCATCGCCGGCGTCCGAGCCGGCACCCCGCGCGAGGAAGCCCGCCGCTGACCGCCGCGTCAGATGTGGTACATGGTCGCCCCGGAGGCCTGCGCCTCGGCCGCGGCGACATCGGCGATCGTGGCGGCTGCGAACACGGACCGGGCGGCCGCGGCGGCTTGCGCGAACACGCCCGTCGCGTCCTCGCCGAACGTGCCGTCGAGCAGCTCGACCACCTCGAGCACGGTGATCTCAGCCGCGGGCCTGGCGAACCCGTATCCACCGCCGACCCCGCGCTGCGAGCGGAGCAGTCCGGCGCGGCGCAGGGTCGCGAACAGCTGCTCGAGGAACTGCAGCGGCACGCCGGCGCGCCGCGCGAGCTCGGCGATCGGGATCGGTCCCGTATCGCCGCACCGGTGCAGTTCGACCAGCGCGCGCACGGCGTACGGGGACTTGCTGGTGATCGACAGCACGTGGCCGATCGTAGTCGAGCGCCCGCCACCCGGCGCCCGCCGGCGGCGCGGTGCGGCGGCTAGATCCAGCCGCGCTCGGTCGCGATCAACACGGCCTGGGCCCGGTCCATCGCGCCCAGCTTGCCGTACACGTTGTGGAGATGCGTCCGGACGGTGCTGGTCGACAGTCCGAGCTCCGAGGCGATCTGCTTGTAGACCATGCCCTTGGCGAGTCGTCTCAGGACGTCGACCTCGCGGCTCGACATCGGGCAGGGGTCGACCTGGCGCGGGCGGTTGCTCGTCGACGGCAGCGGCAGGTCGTACATCACGGTCCGCAGTTGCGCCGGCTTGAGGCTGATCATGCGCGCGACGCTGAGTAGCTCGGCCGGGGTGATCGAGCCGCCGAGGACGTAGTGGGCGAGCATGTCGGCGAGCCGGACGATCGCGGGCTCGCCCTCGATCTCGGTCGCGTGGTGGGACTCGATCACATGGGCGACTGCCTTCGGCAGGCCCCAGCGGCGGGCGAGCACGCCGCCGACGAGCGCGTGGTCGACGCCGAGCTCGCGGCGCTCACGCTGCAGGCGCTCCTCCGGGGTGCGGGCATCCCCGTGGATCTGTCGCGGGTAGCCCGGGTACGCATGGACGAGCACTAGCTTGCCGATGTCGTGAAGCAGCGCGGTCACCATCAGGCGGTCGCGGTACTCGTAGCCGACCTCGCTCGCGACGCGGTCCGCGGCGCGCTGGGTGGCGACGCCGTGCAGGCGGAACCGCTCCGGGATCCCCTGCCAGACGGCGGTCCGCTCGAAGAAGTCGTAGGTGCGCGCGCGGCTCGCGATCGACAGGATGGTCGCAGGCGACAGCACGTCGACGCCGGCGACGGCGCTGTCGACCTTCCCCTGGCTCGGCCCGTCGACCTGGTTCGCGAGTCGCAGCACCGCGATCGCGAGCGCGACGTCCCCTTCTACAGCCGTCACGATGTCCGAGACCGACGGCTCGCCGCCCTCGAACAGACGCAGCACGCGGTTGCGAGACTCCGCCATCACGGGAAACGCCTCGAGCGCCTCGAACGCAGCGGTCAGCCGCCGGCCGTGGCCCTCGTTGTGGTGCCGCGAACGCGCGGCGTACGGATCTGTCGGACTCATCCGGGCTGGTGCTGGCTGGGCCACGGGGGTGTCACTCACTGGGTTCGTAGTGGACGGACGGGGGTGGAGTCGACCCCACCCTCTGCCCTATCGGCACATGTTCTAGGTCGGTTTAGCCGGCCGACCCAAACGCGTGCCGCTACGCGCCGGGAACTCCGTGGTGGCCCCTCCCTGGTCGGTGCTCGCCCCTGACCCCTGGTCCGTGCTCGCCCCTGACCCCCTGCTCGCTGCTCGGCCCTGACCGCATCTGCCGCTACTCGCGCGCCAGCGCCCGATCGATCAACGCCAACGTGCGGTCGCGGCCGAGCAGCGCGACCGTCTCGAAGATCCCCGGCGACACGGTCGTCCCGGCAACCGCCACGCGAATCGGCTGGTAGATCGCACCGGGCTTGCACCCGAGCCGCTCGACCAGCCCGCGCAGTGCCGCCTCGACCTCGCCGGCCGTGAACGGGTCGACCGCCGCCAGCGCGCCCCGCGCCGCGCGCAGCCGATCCCGGCCTCCGTCGCGGTCGATCACCTTCGCGAACGCCGCCGAGTCCTCGGCCGGCCCGTCGAACACAAACCCCGCCAGTGGCCAGAAGTCGGCGAGCGTCTGGATCTTCTCCGACGAGATCGCGACCGCGCCCTCCAGACCGCTGTGTCCGGTGTATGCCTCCAGCCGGGCGGTCAGCTCCTCGAGGCCGAGCGCCCGCAGGTGCTGACCATTCAGATGCCGGAGCTTGCGCTCGTCGAAGATCGCCGGGTTCTTCGAGACCCGCTCGAGCCGGAAGCGCTCCGCCAGCTCGCCCAGCGTGAAGAACTCCTCGTCGGCGGCGAACCCGGCGCCGAGCAGCGCCACGTAGTTGACGACAGCCTCGGGCAGGTAGCCGGCGTCGCGCAGCTCCTGTACCGAGGCGGCACCGTGGCGCTTCGACAGCTTCTTGCCATCGAGCCCGTGGAGCAGCGGCAGGTGCGCGTAGCGTGGCGGCGAGACGCCCAGCGCCTCGAACACGAGCAGCTGCTTCGGCGTGTTGGAGATGTGGTCCTCGCCGCGCACGACGTGGGTGATACCCGCGTCGAGGTCGTCGATCGCAACCGCGAAGTTGTAGAGCACCGAGCCATCGGCCCGGGCGATCACGGGGTCGTCCATGCTCGCGTGGGGATGGCGGATCTCGCCGCGGATCACGTCGTCGAACGCGGTCTCGCCGTCGTCGGGTACGCGCAGGCGGACCGCGCCGCACGCCTCGGCGACGCCGCGGAAGCCACGCTCGGCCCCGTGCGACAGCTTGTAGGCGTCCACGTCGGCCTTGGCGGCGTTCGAATGGTAGGCGTGACCCGACGCGAGCAGCTGCTCCAGCACCTCGCGGTGGCGCTCGGCCGCAGCGCTCTGGAAGATCGGCCCTTCGTCCCAGTCGAGCCCGAGCCAGCGGAGCGCGTCGAGGATCTGCTCGACGTTCTCCGCGGTCGAGCGCTCCCGGTCGGTATCTTCGATCCGCAGCACGAACGTGCCGCGCTCGCCGCCGTCGGAGCGCGCGCGGCTATGGGCGAGCAGCCAGTTGTAGAGCGCGGTCCGGGCGCCGCCGATGTGCAGCGCGCCGGTTGGCGATGGAGCGAAGCGAACCCGCATGACGAACGACACCGCATGCTAATCGGGGCGCACGTCTCGCAGTCCGGCGGCCTCGCGAAGGCGGTCGAGCGCGGCGTCGCGCTCGGGGCCGATTGCATCCAGATCTTCAACCAGTCGCCGCGGATGTGGCGCCCGACCAACTACGGCGGCGACGACTTCGCGGCCTTCCGCGAGGCGTGCTCCGCGAGCCCGATCAAGGCGGTCGTGATCCACGCGGTGTACCTGCTCAACTGCGCCTCGGAGGATCCCGAGATCCGGGACAGGACCCGCGCCTCGCTGATCCAGTCGCTGCGAGTCGGACACGGGATCGGTGCCGCCGGCGTGGTGCTGCATCCGGGCTCGGCAAAGGGCGGGCACGTGGGCAAGGCGATCGTCCGGGCCGGGGAGGTGATCGCGCAGGCGCTATCGGAGACCGAGGGCTGCGGGCTGCACCTCGAGGACACCGCGGGCGCAGGCGGGACGCTCGGACGCTCGTTCGAGGAGCTGGCGGCGCTGATCGACGCCGGGGGCGGCGATGCGCGGCTCGGGCTGTGCCTCGACTCCTGCCACCTGCTCGCGTCCGGCTACGAAATCCGCACGGCGGACGGCCTCGACGACACGCTGGCGCAGTGCGACCGGATCGTCGGGCTCGAGCGCCTGCATTCGCTGCACCTCAACGACTCGATGACGCCGCTGGGCTCCAACCGTGACCGCCACGCCGTCCCCGGCGAGGGGGAGCTCGGGGAGGACGGGCTGGCCGTGTTCCTGTCCGAGCCGCGCTTCGGCGACCTGCCCGTGGTGCTCGAGACCGGACGCGACGACGGCAGGGTCACCGCCGATGACCTGACGCTCGCCAGGGACCTGCGCGAGCGCGGCCGCGCGCTTCGCCGGTAGGGTTCCCGTTCGTGAGCGCGACCGACCCTGCGGACGCCCTGGTGATCTTCGGGATCACCGGCGACCTGGCTCGCAAGATGACTTTCCGCTCGCTGTACCGGCTCGAGCGGCGCAAGCTGCTCGAAGTGCCGGTGTTCGGAGTCGCGGCTGACGACTGGTCGCTCGACCGGCTCAGGGACCATGCGCGCGAGAGCATCGAGGACGCCGGCGAGAAGCTCGACGAGCGCGTGTTCAAGCGCCTCTCGAGCCGCCTGCACTACATGCACGGCGACTTCGAGCAGCGGAGCACGTTCGAGCAGCTCGCAAGCCAGCTCCAGGGCCGCAAGAACCCGGTCTTCTACCTGGAGATCCCGCCCTCGCTGTTCGAGCGCGTGATCGAGGGCCTCGTCGACGCGGGCGCGGTGACCGCCGGCCGCCAGCGGATCGTCGTCGAGAAGCCGTTCGGGCACGATCTCGCGTCGGCGCGCGCGCTGGCCCGGGATCTCCACCAGCACATCGACGAGGAGCAGCTGTACCGGATCGACCACTTCCTAGGAAAGATGGGATTGCAGGAGATCCTCTACCTGCGGTTCGCCAACACGATGCTCGAGCCGGTCTGGAACCGCAACCACGTCGCCGCCGTCCAGATCACGATGACCGAGGAGGTCGGCGTCGAGGACCGCGGCCATTTCTACGATCCGGTCGGCGCGCTGCGCGACGTGGTCGTCAATCATCTGCTGCAGCTGCTGGCGGCCGCCGCGATGGAGCCTCCGGCCGGCGACGATCCGGGGACGCTGAAGGATGCAAAGTACGCGGTCTTCCGGTCGATGAAGGACGCCGATCCGGCGCGTTACGTCCGGGGGCAGTACGCGGGCTACCGCGAGATCGACGGCGTCGCCCCGGACTCGGAGACCGAGACCTACGCGGCGCTGCGGCTGGAGGTCGACAACTGGCGCTGGGCGGGCGTCCCGTTCTTCATCCGCGCCGGCAAGCAGCTGGCGGCGCGTGCGACCGAGGTTCGGCTCGTGTTCAAGCACCCGCCCCGGCTCGGCTTCCTCCCGTCAACCAGCCGGCGTCCCGCGCCGAGCCAGATCGTGTTCAAGATCGATCCCGCGACGGGGCTCCGGATGATCCTGGACGCCCATCGCGCCGACCACCGCGGGCCGCGCGAGATCCACCTCGACATGCACTTCGCCGAGGAGGGCGGTGAGGACGCAACTCCATACGAGGTGCTGCTCGATGCGGCGCTTCGCGGCGATTCGACGGCCTTCACCCGCCAGGACGCGGTCGAGGAGAGCTGGCGGATCGTGCAGCCGCTGATCGACGCCCCGCCGCCGGTCGTCCCCTACGAGAAGCGCTCGTGGGGGCCCGCCGAGGCCGACCGACTGCCGACCGGGTTCGGCGGCTGGCACGGCCCGTGGCTCGACGCCGCCGGCGCCTGAGCCAGGTAACCGGCGATCACGGGCGAGCGATGACGCCCGTGAACAGGATCGCGTCGGTCCGCGTGTCTCGCAGCGCGAACACGAACGGACGGTCGGCAACGAACCGGAGCCTCGGCTGCTGCTCGATCGCCGAGGCGCCAATCCCGACCCCCGTCGCGGCCGCAGCCTGGGTGCCGGCTTCGTCGACGTCGATGTACGCCTCGTGGATCACGCGCTGGACGTACAGCGAGCCCGGGTTGCCCGCGATGCCCGACAGGTCTGCGCGCCCCGGCTCGAACGCGAGCGGCATTCCCATGCCTGCAAGCGGTCCGCTCAGCTCGAGCTGCGTGAGCAGCTGGAACTTCGGCAGCGCGACCATCACGTATTGGGGCTTCATCCCCGCCAGCGCCTTGAGCGGTCCGCCGGAGGCGATCCGCCCGAGCGTCTGCTGAAGCTGCCCCGGGTCCGCCAGCAGGATGTCGAGCGCCAGCCGGCCACCCTTGTAGGGCAGCTCGAGCGCCTGGTAGCCGTCGCCGCGCAGGTAGCCGAAGGTCCCGTTCTGATGCATCGTCGGCACGCGGATCGTGCCGGCCGGCGCGTGGAAGGCGGCGGGGTACGTGTCGCTGCGCTCGAACGGGATCAGCCACTTGGCGTCGAGGTAAACGGCGTCGACCAGGACCAGCCTGGTGGTGGATCCCACGGCCCCCGGGCTCAGCAGGCGGGCGATCTTGCCGGCGGTGTGGTCGGACACCCACCGGTTGATCTCGGACACCGCCGCAGGACTCGAGAAGTCGGCGATGTGGATGCCGGCGCCGTAGTCGCGCGCGAGGATCGAGAGGAACGGAGCGCGGAAGCGCTGGCCGGCCTGACCGAACAGGGCGTTCGCCAGTTCGAGCTTCGCCCCTGAGGTGTCGGCAAGCGCGAGCGATTGGGTCTGAGCGTTGAACGCGGCCGCGAGCCGCGGCAGCGGCAGGCGAAAGCCGAGCGCTCGATCGATCTGCTCGGCGGTGCTTCCGCGCGCGCCGGCGGAGGTCATCGACAGCGCTTCGGAGATGCTGAACGGCGACAGCACCAGCGTCGGATGCGTGCGGGCGAGCGTGGCGAGCAGGCGACCGGCGAACCCTGCGTTACCGTCGGTCAGCGTGGCGCTGTCGGCTGCGTTGACGCCGGGCAGCGCCCTGCGGTCGGCCGCCATCACGGTCCCGAGCGCTCCCTTGGCGCGGTGGCTGAACCCCGAGCCGCAGCCGGCCAGAAGCGCGAGGACTGCGGCGATGCTGAGCGCGCGAGCGACCATCCCGCCAGACCTACGCTCGGGCGGGCGATCCGTCACGCGCCCCCGCGTCGTCGAGCCTGCTCGTCGTCACACGGTGACGCGCGGCACCGCCGCGCGTTCTCAGGCGGCGGCGCCGGCGGCC
>DAHUYL010000160.1 GCA_027315255.1 Solirubrobacterales bacterium
GTCGTCAACGGGCCGACCAGCGACACCGCGCCGGTGCTGATGCCGATCCTGGAGCGCCACCACATCATCACGATCTGCCCGTGCGGCAACGCCAACTTCGACAAGACCACGGACCCGTACTTCTGGCGGATGGTGCCGCCCGATCCGGTCGGCGGCGAGACGATGTCGCTGTACGCCAAGGACAAGGGCTACACGCGCGTGGCGGCCGTGTTCGGCACGGACCAGGGGTCCCAGGGCGACCTGCCGGGAGTCCTCTACGGGGTCAAGGCGACGCACCTGAAGCTGGTCGCGTCGATCGGCCTGACTCCGGACCAGACCTCGTACCGGACCCAGGTCGAGCAGCTGCTCGCCGCCAAGCCGCAGGTGATCTTCACCGAGTCTGACGGTCCCACGGCCGCCACCTTCTTCGGCGAGCTCAAGCAGCTCGGCAAGCTGGTGCCGATCTTCGGGACCAACGCGACGATCCAGACCCCGTACCTGAAGGCGGTGGCGACCGCGATCGGGACGAGCGACCTGAGCACCTACTACATGGGCGAGGCGAACGCGGCGGCGCCGACCTCGCCGGCCGCGAGCGCGTACAACGCCGCCGTCACGAAGGTCTCGAGCCACCTGCCCAAGCCGCTCGCGCAGTGGTTGAACAACTCGTTCGTCGAGGCCAACTACGACGGCTTCATCATGGTCGCGCTGGCGATGGACGCGGCCCACACGACCAACTCGGCGGTCGCGAACGGCTGGATTCCGAAGGTCACCGAGCCCGGCAAGGGCAAGACCGTCGTGTACTCCTACCCGGCGGGCGTGGCGGCGCTGAAGGCGGGCAAGCAGATCCAGTACGTCGGCGCCGCCGGCGAGATCAAGTTCGACCAGTGGCACAACTCGTTCCCCGATCAGGCGATGCAGAAGGTGACGCCGAACGGCGCCCCCGTCTCGTCGGTCACGATCCCGGCGAAGGCCATCCAGGCCCTCGGCTGAGCTGAGAGCTCCGGGCGCAGTCCCGTCAGCGGCCGCCGCCGGCTACCCGGCCGGCGGCGGCCGCGTTCCGTCGAGCCCGACCGTCACCGTCGATCGCGCGCGAACCTCGCGGCGGCGGGGACATAGGCCCGGCGCGCCGGGAGCGGGCCCGGTCGGGCACGCGAACTCTGCCAACCCCCCCTCCGAGCGGGGGGGTGGCAGATTCAACCAGCTGTGAGCTGGTCTGAGCTGCCACCCCCCGCCACAGCCCGGGGGTTGGCCGAGTTGTCGTCCCCCGCGCCGCCCGCCCCCGCCGTGCGCCCACGGCCATGTGCGTCGAGCGCTCCCCCTGGCAAGGCGCTGCTGAGCGACCAAGCAACGAGCCGGTCGTCGGCGGGCGCGACCGGGGGAGCGGGTCGGCCAATGCTGAAAGCGTTGCCGGCGAGCGCCGCCGCGCTGGTCGGCACGTCATCGCAACTTGCGCCCTCGGCCGTGCAGGCCGATTTCGAGGTCCGCTTCTACGTTCTACGGCGACCACCTCACCGATGTCGAACGGGGTCTCGAGTCCGTTGAGCGCAAGCTCGACGCGGTGCTCCGCGGATTGGACGCCGTCGATGTGCCCGTAGCGGCGATCGGACTCAACGGCGCGCGCGCTGCCGGCGGCCGCGTTCCGTCGAGCCCGACCGTCGTCGAGCCCGACCGTCGTCGAACCCGACCGTCGTCGAACCCGACCGTCGTCGAGCCCGACCGTCACCCACCGGCGCCCGCAAGCAGGCCGTCCGAGACCTCGCGGACCACGCCCGGGATCGCCCGGACGTCCTCCTCGGTCGTGCGGTGGTTGACGAAGCAGGCCCGCAGCCAGGTGGCGCCGTCGGCGACCGCCGGCGCGATCAGCAGCCGGCCGCCGGTGGCGATCGCGTCCGCCAGCGCGTGCGTGTGCGCGTCCCGATCCCCGCCGGTGCGCGGCCGGAAGCAGACGACCGACAGCGGCGGGTCCATCAGCAGCTCGAACCCGTCGTCCGCGCGCAGCAGCTGCGCCAGCAGCTCCGCCTCGGCGAGGTTGCGATCGATCGCGGCGCGGATCGCCCGCGCCCCGTGCGTGGTGAACGCGAGCCACAGCTTCAGCGCGCTCAGCGGTCGCGAGTACTCGAGCGAGCGGTCGACCGCGTGCAGCTGCTGGCCGTGCGGGATGTAGCCCTCGTGGTGGGAGAACGCCTGCTCGAGCGCGGCCGGGTCGTGCACCAGGAGCACGCTGCACGACTTCGGGACATACAGCCACTTGTGCGCGTCGACGGTCGCCGAGTCGGCCCGTCGCAGCCCGGCGAACAGCTCTGACGCGCGTGCCGTCGCGGCCGCCGGCAGACCGTACGCGCCGTCGACGTGGAGCCACACCCCGCGCGGCGCGCACACGTCGGCGAGTGCGTCGATCCGGTCGACGGCGCCGGTCAGGGTGCTGCCGGCGGTGGCGACGACGGCGATCGGGACGACGCCGGCGGCGAGGTCTGCGTCGATCGCGGCGGCGCAGGCGGCGGGATCGATCGCCCGGCGCTCGTCGAGCGGGGTCGTGCGCACGTTCGCCCCCCCGATCCCGAGCACCTCGGCCGCTCGGCGCACCGAGTAGTGCGCCTCGGCCGAGCAGTACAGCGCCATCCGGTGCCCGGCGCCGCCGTGCTGGCGGAACCCGGGGAGCGCGCGCTCGCGCGCGGCGGTGAGCGCCGTCAGGTTCGAGATCGTGCCGCCCGCGGCGAGCAGCCCGTGAGCGTTCCCGGAGAAGCCGACGAACTGGCCGACCCAGCGGATCACCTGCGCCTCGAGCAGGTCGGCGGCGCCCGCGCTGACCGCGACGTTGACATCGTGGGAGGCCATCAGCGCGTCGCCGAGCACGCCGATCTCGAGCCCGGAGGAGCCGATGTAGGCGAAGTAGCGCGGGCGCGACTGGGCCAGCGACACGTCGAGCACGTCGGCGGCCGCGTCGAGCGCGGCGACCGCGTCCGACCCGTCCTCGGGCAGCGGTCGACCGAGCAGCTCGCGGTGGCGATCGGCCGGCGGCGGCTGGTCCGGCCGGGCGTGGTCGAAGCTGCGCCAGGCCGACAGGATCAGCCTCGCCGCGTGGTCGAGCACGTCCTCGCGGGCGGGCAGCGGCAGCGACGGCTCGGCGCTCATCATCGGAGCCTACCGGTTCGAGGAGGCTCCTGCACTGATCCGGACTGGGTTGTCCGGTTTCGCTTCCGCCGAACGGCGGCGCTCGCGATTGCGGACAGCATGTTCCGCTTCTACACTGTTCAGCGATGGCCACGTTCGAGCAGCTCCCGCGCCGCCAGCACGCCAAGCGCAACCGCGAGGCGATCCTCGCCGCCGCGCGCGAGCTGTACGGCGAGTCCGCCGAGGTGCCGATGTGCGAGGTCGCGCGCCGCGCCGGCGTCGGCCAGGCGACCCTGTACCGCAACTTCCCCGACCGCGACGCGCTCACCGCTGCGCTGCTCGAGGAGCACTTCGACGGCTTCACGCGCCTGGCGCAGGAGCACGCCGGTGACCCGGACGCGTTCTTCGTGCTGCTGCGGCATCTGATCGAGACGTTCGCGAGGTTCCACGCGCTCGGCGCGCTCGTCCAGGCGCGAGCGGGCGGCAGCTCGGGGCTCGCCCGCGTCCGCCAGGCGGTCGGCGACTTGCTCCGGACTCCGCTGCGCGACGCGAAGGCGGCCGGCACCGTGCGCCGCGACCTGACCGTCGACGACGTCTTCCTCGTCGTCGCGATGGTCAGGGGCGCGCTCGAGCGGGCGGTCGGGGCGGCCGGGCGCGCGGCCGCCGCGAGCCGGGCGATGACGCTCGTCGTCGGCGGGCTGTCGCCGCACGGCGCGCCCGCCTGAAGCACCCGCTGGTCAGCCCCCGGACCGCCACTGCCGGAATTAGCGGACAAGCTGTCCGTACGGTGCTAATGTCGGACAGGCATGTCCGGTAACTACCGATTCTCTCGTTGGGAGGAACCCATGACACACATGCGCTATTGGGCGATGACGCTCGCAGTCGCGATCTGCGGCGCGTTCATCGCAATCGTTCGGTTTGCGTTCGCGCCGGGGGCTGCGGGGTGGATCGCATTCGGCGTCGCGATCGGCGCGGCGGTCCTGGCACTGGGGGCGACCGGGGTGGCGCTGCTGCGCCAGAACCATGCCTTCTCCGGCGCGAGCGCGCTGAGCGCGCTGATCGCCATCTGGACGATCCTCGCCACCCGGACCTTCACCGGCCCGAGCGCGCTGTGGATCGCCTTCGCGGGCGGCGTCGCGCTGCTGCTCGTGTCGCTGCGGGCGCTGGGCCAGCACGAGACCACGATCGAGCGGGTCGTGCACGCGCTCGAGATCGACGGCTCGGGCGAGGAGACCCGGATCGCGGCCGGCACGACCGACCCGAGGCCGCTTGCGGTCTCGCGGGCGGCGCGGCTGCGTGGCGGGATCGACGCCGAGATGCATTCGTGGCTGTACTGGCTGGCCCACACCGGGATCGCGGTGGCCGGCGCGTTCGTGGTGCTGATCACGTTCGCGTGGAGCATGTCCGCGCCGCAGGTGTCGGTCCGCTGGATCGCGTTCGGGATCGGCATCGCGGTCACCTCGGTCGCGCTCGCGGCGCTGCTCGACCGGGCGCTCGCACCGGCGATCGGGTCGCGGGGGGAGCGGGCCGCGTTCGCGCGGATGTCCGCCATCGCGCTCACGCTGTTGAGCGCGGCCGTCGGGGTCGCGCTGATCGTGACGATGATCGTGCTGAGCGGCGTCGACGCGCGCTGGACCGCGTTCGCGCTCGGCGATGGCCTGGTCGGCTTCTCGCTCGCCGCGATGCTGATCCACGAGCTCTCGAGCGAGCGGGTCCGCCACGAGCTGGAGGTCGCGCACGCGCAACCGGTCACGGTCGGCGAGCGGACGCCCGCCGAGATGGGCGCCGCCTAGCCGCGACGTCAGGTTGACCGGGAACGGAGGGGCGCCTTAATAAGGCGCCCCTCACTTTGCAGCCCGCGCGTTGTCGGGTGCGCTGACGAGATCACCAGCAACGTCATCGACAGCGGCGGGTAGGTCGCGTCGATCGCCCCGGCCCTGATCCCGGGGGCGGGGGAGAGTCGGGTGATCGCTCCGCCGTCGCACTGCCAGGCCGACACCGTCCCCGTGATCCCGCCGGCGAGCTTCATCGGGCTGGCGAGCGCGCCGGTCGTCTTGTTGACGACCATGATCGTGAACGCGCCGTCGTTCGGGCGCCGAGCGCCGTATACCGAGATCCGGCTCTGGTCGGCGCTCCGCGAGTCGATGTAGGAGCTGCCGAACCTCGATCCTCGGCCGTCGTAGTTGCGGTACATCAGGAAGGCGTCGTCGATCTCGTTGCCGTCGTAGCTCATCGGCCAGCGCGTGGCGAGCGAGACGCCCTCCCGGGCGAAGATCCCGAGCGTGTCGCCCTGGACGATCGCGTTCGTGCGGGCGCTTGCGCTCGACATCGAGAGGTTGTATTCGCTGATCGCGATCTTGGTGGCGGGGTAGAAGCCGGGCGTGTCCGGGCACAGGCCGGGGATGTGACCGTCGATCCAGCACTTCAGCCGCGGGATCAGCGCGATCGGTTGGCCGATCCAGCTGGGATCGGTGTACGTGGGGTCCCAGAGGGATCGGGTGATCTCGGGGGAGTTGCCGCCGGCCTCGTAGTAGTGGACGTCGAAGTAGTCGAGGTGGCGAACGTGGGTGGCGGCGTCGTAGCGCGCGAACTGGCGCAGGTACCACTCCGCCATCGGCAGATGTCCGTGGTTGCGGCAGTCGGGTGAGGTCGTGCAGCCTGCCGGTCCGCAGCCGTTTCCGTACGTGTCGGACTCGCTGCAGAAATAGCCCGTCCAGCCCCACTCCGAGAACCCGAGCACCCGCGCGGTCGGATCGGCCTGCTTGACCGCGGTCGCGAGCGCGCGTGACTTCCGCCACAGCTCGCTGGCCGATTCCGGGCGCGGATGGATGTCGGCATGCGTCACGCCCCACAGCGAGGGCTCGTTACCCAGCTGGTAGATCCCGACGCCGCCGCGCGCCGCGGTTCCGTACCCGCGAACCAGCGAGCGCACCCAGCCCCCATCCCAGGCGGCGTCGATCGGGATCGCGTCGAGCAGCGGACGGCCTTCGAGCTGCCTGGCGCCGTCCTTGCCGTCGCCGCAGCCCTTGTCATAGGCGTCGAACGCGTTCTGGTGGGGATAGGCGGAGACGGGGAAGCCGCAGGTCAGCGGCTGCGCGACCGGCGCATCGCGGGCCACGTACCCTGCCATCGGCAGAGTCAGCAGCGTCGTTGCGCCGAGGCGTCGATCCTCCTGGATCTGCAGCCGGTAGGCCCGGATCGGGTTCGTGCGGTCTCCCGAGCACCAGTTGTACGTCGGGTTCCAGCAATCCGACACGTTCTCGAAATACCAGTCGGAGCCCGCGTTCGTGGCGCCGATCAGGTAGTTGTAGGCCTCGGTCGCATTGCCACCCCAGCGATCGACCGGAACGCCGATCCGCCGGCCGAATCCCGCCGACACGGCATTCGCCCCATAGATGTCCGGATCGATCGGATGTGCGCCCGGTCCAGATGCGCTCACGATCAGAGCAGGTCCGGCCGCTGCCCGACCCGCTCGGGGAGCGCTGAATGCCGACGCGCCCGCCACCGCTCCTCCGACCACGGTCACCACGAGCAGGAGCACCCAGACGCGGTACGCGCTGATCACTGAGTCAACGGACACGTAGTCCCGACCCACGTGGCGAGCGTACCGCCATCTCCCCCGCCGGAGAGGAAGAAGTCCGGCCCGTGGCATACGTATGGCGCCCGGTTGTGGTTCTCTCGCGCGACGCTGCGATCCCGCGACTGCGCCGAGCGCTTGTCGCACCTTGCACGACGACGATCCGGTCGCTGCCCAGCGAGGTTGTGCTGGAGCCGGGCGACGATCCTGTCTCGCGGCGTTCGGTGGTCAACCTCGACTCCGTCGAGAGCGTCTCAGTGGCTGTGCTCGTCGAGCGACTCGGCCGCCTCGCGGACGCTCGAGTGCACGAGATCTGCGCGGCACTGGCGGTCGCCGTCGACTGCGAGCAGTGAACCGTGGCCATCGTGGGAAGTGTTGACCGAAACCCGCCTCCCGGCCGGTTCGCCTACCGGTCCGCTGCGAGCCGGTGCTCGACGCGCACCCGCCGGGCGTGCATCGCCTCGTAGGCGGGGCGGCACGCCTCGGCGACCGCGGCGTCGTGTTCGGACAGGGCTGACTCGCGCGGGCGCCAGGGCTGAAACCCGGTCGAGGCCCACACGGCGGCGTACCAGTGCGGCGCCCACACCCCGTCCGACGCGCGCGGTCCGGGCGGCCACGACAGCATCCGCTCGCTGAACGGGATCTGGAGCCAGTCGCACAGCCAGCGCAGGTGCGCCTCGGGCGCACGCAGGAACTCGCCCGCGTCGATGATCGGGACCTCGATCCCCTGCTCGTCCCACAGCTCGAGCAGCCACCGTTGCTGCTCGAGCCCGATGTCCTGCGGCTTGCACGACTCGCGCGAGCGGACGTACGAGGCGACGACCTCGGCCGGGTCGCGGATCAGCAGGACGTTGCGGAAGCCGAGCGTCCAGCTCAGATCGGACCCGCGCGCGACGTGGTGGGCCATGTGCTTGGCGTAGTGGACGCGGCAGCCGGCGGGCAGCGGCCGCGACAGCTCGGCGAGCACCGCGGCCGGATCGGTCGGCTGCGAGGCGATCACCGCCTCGCGCGCCGGATGCTCGATCCCGGTGCGCACGAGGTAGGAGGCGTACAGCGGCTCGTCGACCACGACCGCGTCGGGCCGGTTCTCGAACGCGCGCATGATCGCGGTCGAGATGTTGCGCGGGCCCGACCACATCGCCACGCGGACGGTGTCGGTCACCGCGCGACCCGCAGCGCCACGTCGGCGTCGACCAGCTCGCCGTACAGCCGTTGCAGCCGCTCGACCACAGGCCCGCGCTCCCCCGAGCCGATCGTGCGGCCGTCGACCGAGCGGACCGGCACGACCCCCGCGAACGTGCCGGTCACGAACGCCTCGCGCGCGGAGTACACGTCGGTCAGGCTGAAGCTCGTCTCGCGGGCGGGGATGCGGTTGGCGGCACACAGCTCGAGCACGTTCGCGCGGGTGATCCCGCTCAGGCAGTAGCGCCCGTCGGAGGTGAGCACCTCAGGTGCTCCGTCGCGGCCGGTGACGATGAAGAAGTGGGTCGAGTTGCAGGTCGCGACGAAGCCGTGCGGGTCGAGCATCAGCGCCTCGTCGGCCCCGGCCGTGTACGCCTGGATGCAGGCGGTGATGTCGTTGAGCTTCGAGTGCGCGTTCAGCTTGGGGTCGAGCGTGTCCGGCGCGGCGCGCCGCACGTGCACGGTGAACAGCGTGATCCCGTCGGTCAGGGTCGCCGCCAGCGGCTGCTTGTGCTCGGCCACGATCACGACGGTCGCGGGCCCGACCGTCACGCGCGGATCCTGGTAGGGGGTGCGCTTCACCCCGCGCGTCACCATCAGCCGGACGTGCACGCCGTCGGTCATCTCGTTGGCCGCGAGCGTCGCGTAGATCGCCTCGGTCAGCTGCTCGCGGCTCAGGCCGATCTCGAGCATGATCGCCTTCGCGCCCTCGAACAGCCGGTCGAGGTGGCGCTCGAGGAACGCCGGATGCCCCGCCCGCACGCGCAGTCCCTCCCACACCCCGTCCCCGAGCACGAACCCCGAATCGAACACCGACACGACCGCCCGCTCGCGCGGGACGAGCTCGCCGCCGACCCACACGCGGATCTCCGCGTTGCGCGGATCCTCCTCGAAGTCGTGGGTGCCGTGCGCCATCGCGGCAAGGCTAGCCGCGACTGCCGCGGCCCGCCGCGGCTGCCCGGCCGCAGTTGCCGCGATACTGTCGGTTGCGCTCTTCAACATTGGTTGCGCTGTCGGACCGGAGATTCGAAGCGAGGGATGTCGCGAGGCGGTGTACTGCAGCTCGAGTGCTTCCTGCGGGACGCGATGGCCGCGACGCGCTCGCTCGAGGAGCTGCACGATGCCGTCACGGTCCACGGCGCGATCACGCCGGCCTGGCTGAGGGGCAAATCCTCGCAGGCGCAGGCCGGCACACCGCAGGCGCGCGCCGAGCTGTGGCCGTATCTGGCCCCAGAGCAGACCGGCCGCCTGCAGCGACCCGTCGACGCGCGCAGCGACCTGTACGCGCTCGGGGTCGTGCTGTTCGAGCATCTCACCGGGGAGCTGCCGTTCGAAGCCGACGATCCGCTCGAGTGGGCGCACCGCCACCTGGCGATGCCGCCGCGACGGCCCCGCGCGATCGATCCCGCCGTCCCGCAGATGATCGAGCGGATCGTGTTGCGACTGCTCGAGAAGGACCCGGACGATCGCTACCAGACCGCCGGCGGACTGCTTCACGATCTGGAACGTTGTCTGGACGCTTGGAGCAAAGCGGGCACGGTCCCGCCGTTCGAGCTCGGCCAGCGCGACCATTCCGAACGGCTGTCGGTTCCCCAGAAGGTCTACGGCCGCGAGCGCGAGCGGCGGCTGCTGCTCGACGGCTTCGCAGCCGTCCGCGACGGGCATGGGCCACGGGTGCTGCTCGTCGCGGGCGAAGCGGGCGTCGGCAAGTCGGCACTGGTACAGGAGCTCGCCGGGCCGGTGGCGAGCGCGGGCGGGTTCCTCGTCTCCGGGAAGTTCGAGGACTCGCCGCTCGGAGTGCCGTACGCGCCGATCGCGGACGGGTTCGGGGACCTGGTGGCGCTGATCCTGGCCGGACGCGAGACCCAGCTGGCCGCCTGGCGCGAACGGCTGAAGGCGGCCGTCGACCGCAACGCCCGGGTGCTGACCGACCTCGTGCCGCAGCTCGATCTGGTCCTCGGCCCTCAGCCGGAGGTGGAGGCGCTGTCGTCGATCGCAGCGCAGCGCCGGTTCACGAGCGCCTTCCGGGCGTTCGCCGGCGTGTTCGCGACAGCCGAGCATCCGCTCGTGCTCCTGCTCGACGATCTTCAGTGGGCGGACGCAGCGAGCCTCGAGCTGCTGATCCAGCTCGCGGGCGACCGTTTGCTGCGGTGGTTGCTGCTCGTCGGCGTCTACCGCGACGACGACTCCCGCAGTGACCCGATAGCTGCCTTGTCCGCGCGGCTCCGCGACAGCGGCACGCCGGTCGAGACCGTCCGGCTGGGGTCGCTCGAAGCGGCGCCGCTGACGGAGCTGCTCGCGGACGCGCTCGACATGGACGCGGCCGTATGCGAGCCGCTCCAGGCGTTGCTGTACGAGAGGACCGGCGGGAACCCGCTGTTCTTCAACCAGCTGCTGGCCGAGCTGCGGGGCGCGAAGCTGCTGCGGTTCGATCGCGATCGGCAGACCTGGAGCTGGGACGCGAGCGCGATCGAGCGGGCGCCCGTCAGCGGCAACCTCGCCGGCCTGTTGACCGAACGCCTGAAGGGCGCCCCACCGGACCTGCGGCGGACGCTGAACACGGCGGCGTGCCTTGGCGGCACGTTCGATGCGGCGCTGCTCGAGCGTGTCAGCCCGGGCGCAGGCGATCAGCTGGCACGATCGATCGAGGCGGCGGTTCGCAGCCGCTTCCTGGTCCGCACCGAGGACGGGTACCGCTTCAGCCACGACCGGGTGCGAGAAGCGGCTTACGCGGCGATCGCGCCCGAGAGCCTGCCCTCGCTGCACCTTCGGATCGGTCGTGCGCTGCTGTCCGGCGGAGCGGACCTGTTCGAGACGGTTGCCCAGCTCGACCGCGGCCGGTCGGCGCTCGCCACCTCGCAGGAGCGCCTCGAGCTGGCCCGTCTCAACCGCCTGGCTGCCGAACGCGCCCGCGCTGCCTCCGCCTTCGACGCGGTGTCCGAGTACTGCGCCGCCGGGCTCGAGCTGCTCGGCGCGGACGGCTGGGCGCACGAGCACGAGCTCACCTTCTGGCTCACGCGCGAGCGTGCGGATGCCGAGCTGTGCGGCGGGCATCTCGAGGAGGCCGCCCGGCTGCTGTCCGAGGCGACGGCAGGCGCGCAGACACGACTCGAGCGGACGCTGTGCGCGCGGATCGCACTCGACCTCAACGCGACCGCCGGCGTGACTGCGAAGGGCCTCGAGGTGGCGATCGAGGTGCTGGGCACGTACGGTTGGCCGCTCAGTCTGCACCCGGACAGCGCCGACGAGGTCGAGCAGAGCATGTGGGAGCGACTCGGCGGGCGGCCGATCGAGACATTCCTCGAGCTGCCGGCCGCCGACGACCGCGAGCTGGCGGCCGCGGTCGACCTCCTCGCCCGGGCCGGTCCGCATGCCTACATCCTCGATCCGCCCCTGCACCGCGTGCTCGCGTGCCTGGTCGTGGATCTGACGCTCGAGCATGGCGTCTTTCCTGCCTCCCCATGGGGACTCGCGGCGTACGGATTCGAGCTGTCCTGCGATGAGCGGTATGCGGACGGCGATCGCCTGGCGCGGATCGCGCTGGCGCTCGTCGATCGTCACGCGCTCCTCAGCCAGCGTGCGTTCGTGTGCACGCTGCTCGGTCAGCTGACCTGGACGCGCGAGCTTCGCGATGCGGCGGAGATCGCGCGCGGAGGGATCGCCTCGGGGATCCAGAGCGGCGATCTCCTCGGCGCCGGCTTCTGCGGCTGGGCGCTGTGCGTGGCCGAGTTCGCGGCGGGTACCGAGCTGGACGGCGTCGAACGCGAGCTCGACGAGGCCCTCGCCTTCCGGGCCCGGTTCGCTGCCCAGGCGGACACGCTGATCAGCCTGCGCCAGCTCGTCGCGGCGCTGCGGGGCGCCACCGAGCGCGTGGCGGTGCTGACCGGCCCCGGGCTCGACCAGGCCGAGCTGGAGGCGAGCCTCGAAGCGCCCTCGCCGCACACCCGCACGTGGTTCCGAGCACACCTGCTGCAGGCGCAGGTGTTCGGCGGCGAGTTCGTCGAGGCGCTTCGGTCGAGCGATCGGCTGATGCCCCTGCCCCGGTCGCTGCGCGGCTTTCGCGTGCAGGCCGACGGCGCATTCTTCGGCGCGCTGGCGATCGCCGGCTGCGATCCGCAGGTACGCGAAGAACGGCTCGAGCAGCTGCGGGCGTACGCACAACGGCTCGAGCGATGGGCGAGCACCTGTCCCGGGAATTTCGGTGCGCAGGCATCGCTGGCGGCGGCGGAGGTCGCGCGGGCCGAGGGGCGTCTGGGCGACGCCCATGAGTCGTTTGCGCTCGCCACGGTCCAGGCGCACAGACATCGTCAGCCGCACGTGGCAGCGCTCGCGCACGAATCGGCTGCTCGGCTCGATCGCGAGGAAGGCCACGAGCGGCGCGCGCTGGCGCACATCCGAGATGCGATCGAGTGCTACCGGGAGTGGGGGGCAACCGCCAAGGTGCAGGCACTCGAGCAGGAGTTTCCCCTCGCGCCAAAGGGCGGCTTCACCCGTGACGACACGCTCGACGCGCTCGCCGTTGCCAAGGCCTCGCAGGCGATCTCGGGTGAGGTGACGCACGAGCGGGTTCTGGAACGGCTGCTCGAGACAGTGATCATGCACAGCGGTGCGCGAGGTGGCACCTTGCTGCTGTGCGGCGAGCACGCCACCTCGATCGCGGCGACGGCGGAACGCACCAGCACAGGCGTGTCGGTCACCGTGCACGACCCGCCGCTCGAGCCCACGCCCGAGCTGGTCCCGGAGACCGCGATCAACTACGTCACGCGGACCAGGGAGCCGCTCGTGATCGGCGATGCGAGCACGCGCAAGCCGTTCGACGCGGACCCGTACATCGCCGGGCGTCGCGTGCGCTCGCTGTTGTGCATTCCGATCCTCGCGCACCGCGAGCTGCGTGGCCTGCTGTGCCTCGAGAACGACCTCGTCGCCGACACGTTCACGACGCAGCGCCTGGCGGCGCTCGACCTGATCACGGCCCAGGCGGTCATCTCGCTCGAGAACGCCTCGCTGTACGGAGCCCTGCGAGGCGAGATCGCCGAGCGCAGGCGCTACGAGAGCGAGCTTCGCTACCTCGCCGATCACGACTGGCTGACCGGCCTCCTCAACCGCCGCCGCTTCCGCGAGGAACTCGATCGCGAGCTCGCCCGTGCCAAGCGATCGAAGGTTTCAGGCGCGGTCCTGTCGATCGACCTCGACTCGTTCAAATACGTCAACGACTCGCAGGGTCACTCCGTCGGCGACGAGTTGATCGCGACGGTGGGCGCGCTGCTGGCCAGGCGCGTGCGCCGCACGGACGTGCTGGCGCGGATCGGCGGCGATGAGTTCGCCGTGATCCTGCCGGAGGTGACCGAGTCCGAGGCCGAGCTCGTGGCAGACGAGCTGCTGGAGGCGGTCCGCAGCGAGCTCAGCTTCAGCGCCGCGGGCGCTCCCCGTCCGGTCACGGCGAGCATCGGGATCGCCGTGTTCTCCGCGACCAGCGATCTCAGCGCCGAGGAGCTGTTGATGGAAGCCGACATGGCGATGTACGACGCCAAGGAGGCCGGTCGTGACCGTGCCGCGTACTACGGCGACGTCGACGAGCGCCAGGAGCGGATGCAGGCCAGGGTCACCTGGGGCGAGCGGATCCGCCAGGCGCTCGCGGACGATCGCTTCACCCTGGTCGCGCAGCCGATCCTGGCCCTCAACGGCGACCGCCATCCACGCCACGAGATCCTCGTGCGGATGCTCGGCGAGGACGGCGATCTGATTCCGCCCGCCGCCTTCCTCGCGATCGCCGAGCGGATGGAGCTGATCGATCGGATCGACCGCTGGGTCGCGCGGTCGACGATCCGGTTACTGGCGCGCGAGCAGCGCGACGGCCACGAGCTCCGGCTCCACGTCAACGTGTCGCCGCTCTCGATCGTCGACGACGCGCTGCCTGCGCTGATCGCCGACGAGCTTCGCAGCGCCGGCGCCGACGGCCGGGGTTTGTGCTTCGAGATCACCGAGACCGCCGCGATCCGCAACATGGACCAGGCGAGGCGCTTCGCCGCCCAGGTCGCCGATCTGGGCTGCGAGTTCGCGCTCGACGACTTCGGCAGCGGCTTCGCGTCGTTCTACTACCTCAAGCATCTGCCGTTCGACTACCTCAAGATCGACGGCGAGTTCATCCGAGACCTCGCCCGCAACCCGACCGATCAGCTCGTCGTCAAATCGATCTCCGAGATCGCCCACGGCCTCGGAAAGCGGACGATCGCCGAGTTCGTCGGTGACTCGCGGACGATCGAGCTGCTCGAGCGCTACGGGGTCGACTACGCCCAGGGCTTCCACATCGGAATGCCGGCCGCAGTCACCGAGATCGACCTGTCCCGACGACCCGCGGCGGGCTGAAGCGCTGCGCTACGCGGCCATCAGCGCGGCCATCTTCTCCGCCGTCGCCTCGCCCGGCGTGGGGGTGTACAGGACCAGCCGCTGCTCCGGCCACTCGGTCGGGTTGAAGACCGCGTGCTCGAACACGAGCCGCCCGCCGATCGGATGGTTGAGGAGCTTGCGCCCGACCCCCGAGCGATCGACCTCGTGGCGCTTCCACGCCTTGCAGAACTCCGGGCTGGCGCTGCGCAGCGACTCGATCAGCTGCTCGAACGTCGGGTCGCCCAGGTGGCGCGCGGAGTCGGCGCGGAGCTTCGCGACCAGCCGCCGTGACGCCGGCTCCCAGTCGGTCAGGAGCTCGCGCCAGGCCGGATTCGTGAACGTCTGCCAGATGTGGTTGCGGGCGCCGCGCGGCAGCGCGCCGAAGTCCCCGAACACCACGCGCGCGGCGCGGTTCCACGCGAGGTAGTCCCAGCGACTCCCGAGCAGGTAGGCCGGGCTCGGACCGAGGCTCTCGATCATCCGCCGGACCGTCGGCGACACGCGCTCGACCGGCTGCTCGCATGGCGGCGGCTCCTCGCCGCGGCCGAGCAGGATCAGGTGGATCCGCTCGGCCGGCGTCAGCCGCATCGCCCGCGCGAGCGCCTCGAACACCTCGGTCGACGCGCGCACGTCGCGCCCCTGCTCGAGCCACGTGTACCAGGTCGTGCCGACGCCAGCGAGCGCCGCGACCTCCTCGCGCCGCAGCCCCGGAGTTCGGCGCCGCCCGCCGTCGGGCAGGCCGACGTCCTGCGGCTTGATCGCGGCGCGGCGCCGGCGCAGGAAGTCGGCGAGCTCGGCCCGGCGGCGCACGCCAGTGCCGTCGCCGGCGGCCACGGTCCCGGCCGACGCACCGCCGCCGGGCGATCTCACAACCCCGCCGCGGCCATCGTTCGATCTCTTGGGTGGTGTCTCGACTACCAGGATAAACCCCTCTCTTGTACCTGGATCACAAGAACAGCACACTGACCTCGTGAACGCAACCTCAAGCATGGAGAAGCCAGGGCGCCGGTCCCGCGACCTGCTCCTGTTCGTCGTCTGTCTGGCCCAGTTCATGGTCATCCTCGACGTGTCGGTCGTCAACGTGGCGCTGCCGTCGATCCGCCACGGACTGCAGTTCTCGACGGTCGGGCTGCAGTGGGTGGTCAACGCCTACACGATCACGTTCGGCGGCTTTCTGCTGCTCGGCGGCCGCGCCGCCGACCTGCTCGGACGGCGGCTCGTGTTCGTCGCCGGCACCGCCGCATTCGCGACCTGCTCGCTGATCTGCGCGCTCGCCTCGAGCCGCGGACTGCTGCTCGGCGCGCGCGCGGCGCAGGGGCTCGCCGGTGCGCTGCTGTCGCCGGCGACGCTGTCGATCATCACCAGCACGTTCCGCGACACCGCCGATCGCAACCGTGCGCTCGGCGCGTGGGGCGCGATGGGCGGCCTCGGTGCCTCGTCCGGCGCGCTGCTCGGTGGCGTGCTGACCCAGACGCTGAGCTGGCCGGCGATCTTCGCGGTCAACGTGCCGCTGGGCGCCGCCGTGATCGCGCTCGGGTTGAAGGTGATCCCGACCGGCTGCGCGCGCGACGCACAGGCGGAGCGGCACTTCGACGTCTCCGGCGCCGTGCTCGTCACCGCCGGCCTCGCGCTGGCGACGTTCGGCATCGTCCGCTCCGACACGCTCGGCTGGGGCTCCCCAGGCGTGCTCGGACCGCTCGCCGCCGCCGCCGTCCTGCTCGCCGGGTTCGCGTTCGTCGAGCAGCGTGTCGCCGCCCAGCCGCTGATCCCGCTTCAGATCTTCCGCCTGCGGCAGCTGACCGCCGCCAACGCGACCGTCGTCCTGCTGTACATGGGGCTCTTCGCGATGTTCTTCTTCGTCACCCTCTACCTCCAGCAGGTGCTGCGCTACGACGCGCTCGATGCCGGCTTCGCGTTCCTGCCGATGACGCTCGCGGTGTTCTCGGGCTCGACGCTCGCGCCGCGGCTGGTCAGGCGCTTCGGGCTGCGGACCGTGCTCGGGACCGGGATGCTGCTCGCGACCGCCGGCCTGCTCTACCTGACCGACGTCAAGCCGGGTGGCAGCTACTTCGCGCAGGTGCTCCCGGGTGGGCTCCTGTGCGGGCTGGGCATGGGGCTGGCGCTCGTGTCGGGCACGGTCGCCGCGGTCCAGGGCGTGTCGGCGCAGCAGAGCGGGCTTGCGTCGGGGCTGCTCAACTCCTCGCGGCTCGTCGGCGGCGCGCTCGGGCTTGCGATCCTCTCGACGATCGCCGCCTCCCAGTCGCACGCGGCCGGCGGTGCGACACCGCTCACGAACGGGTTCTCGCTGGCCTTCCTCGTCGGCGCTGGGTTCACCGCGACCGGCGCGGTCCTGGCATTCACGCTGGTGCGGCCGTCGCGGCAGCGCTCCGAGGCTCGCAGCCCCGAGACCGAGCTCGATCGCGAGCCCGAGGCGCTGGCCGCGTGACGCGCTCGGTTCGCGGTGCCGCCGCCCGGGGTGGCGGCGGCACCGGGTGGGAGCCACCCCGCCGCTACGGCTCCAGCGAGCCGAGCTCGACCCGGTTGCGACCGCCGTGCTTGGCGCGGTACAGCGCGGCATCGGCCGCCTCGAACAGCGCCGCGGCGGTCGCCCGGCCGTCGTAGGTGGCGGCGCCGAGCGAGCAGGTCTGCCCTCGCGGCATCGCCTGGCGCAGGCTCTCGGCCACGAGCGCCACGTGCTCGGCCGCGCAGTCTGGCAGCAGCACCGCGAACTCCTCGCCGCCGAGCCGCGCCAGCAGGTCGGTGCGGCGCAGCCGCTGCGACCAGGCGACGGTGGCGTCGACCAGGAGCCGGTCGCCCTCGGAGTGGCCGTTGCTGTCGTTGTAGCGCTTGAAGTGGTCGATGTCGATCGTGATCAGGCTGAGCGGCTGGTTCGTGCGCTGGGCGCGCAGCAGATCCTGCTCGAGCCGCTCCGCCCACATCCGCCGGTTGGCGACGCCGGTCAGAGCGTCGGTGCGGGCAGCCTCCGCCAGCTGGCGCAGCAGGTCGGCGCGATCGAGCGCCGCCGCCGAGTGCTGGGCCAGCGAGGTGATCAGCGCCGCCGGCCGGCTCGGGTCGTCGATGATCCCCGGCCACACGAGCGATAGCGTGCCGATCACCGTGCCGCCGCTGATCAGCGGCTCGTGCCACGCGGTCAGCTCCTCGGCGCCGGGCTGGATCCGCTCGATCTTGGGCTCGCCGGCCGCGACCGCGCGGGCGGCGCCCGCGTACAGGGGGGAGGCGGCGTCGGTCCCGCCGAGCTCGTCGGTGTCGATCGCCGTCTCCAGATGGGCGAGCTCGAGTTGCTCGCCCCCCAGCCGCCACAGCACCATCGCGACCGCCCCGGTCGCGCCGAGCACGACCGTGCAGATCATCGCCGCCGCCTCGTCCGGATCGCGGATCTCGGCCAGCAGCCGGCTGACCTCGGCGAGCATCATCAGATCCGACGCGTAGTCGAGCTGCGTCGAGGCCGCCGCGTCCGAGCCGACCGGCATGTCGGAGCCGGTCCGTGCGGCCACGGCCCCGTCGACCCGCATCACCGCGCCGAACCGCGCCCCGTCCGGACAGTGGAGCGCCGCCAGCTCCACGAGCCGGGCGCCGATCTCGCCGAGCGCTTGCCGTCCGGTGTCGTCGCACACGACCATGGGCGGGCCGAACACCTCGAGCGCCAGCGTGCACAGCTGCGCGAGCCGCTCGAGCAGGTCGTCGCCCGCCGCGCGTGCGCCCGTCGCGTCTCCCCCTGGAGTGCTCGTCATGTCTGTTGCCCCGACCGGAATTGTTAACACTGCGGCGCCGCTCCTGCCGCCGCGATGACGTCGATCGGAGGCGGCTCGTCGCCGCCGACCGCGCCCATCGGTGACTATTGCGGATGATCGGAGCGATGAGCACCAACTTCCCGGTACCCGACTCGGCCCGGCCCCCGCGGCCGACCCGGCTCGCCATCGTGTTGCGCAGCGAGCGGCTGAACCCGTCGATGGTTCGCGTCGTGCTCGGCGGCGCCGGGCTCGAGGGCTTCGAAGCGGGCGAGTTCACCGACCACTACGTGAAGCTGCATTTTCCCCCGCCGGGGGCGCCGTACGCCGCTCCGTTCGACGCCGCGCAGGTGCGCATCCGCTACCCGAGCGAGCTGTGGCCGCGGACGCGCACGTACACGGCGCAGCGCTGGGATCCGATCGAGCAGCTGCTGTCGATCGACTTCGTCCTGCACGGCGACGAGGGCTACGCGGGGCCGTGGGCGGCCGCCGCCAAGCCGGGCGACAGGGTTCAGCTGAGCGGTCCCGGCGGCGCCTACGCGCCCGACCCGACCGCCGACTGGCACCTGCTCGTCGGCGACGAGAGCGTGCTGCCGGCGATCTCGGCGTCGCTTCAGCGGATCCCGGCGGGCGTGCCGGTGCACGTGCTCGCCGAGGTCGAGGGACCGGCGGAGGAGCGCGAGCTGGCCACCCCCGGCGAGCTGCACCTGAGCTGGATCCACCGCCGCGCCGCTGGTGGCTTGGGTGCCACCAGCGACAAGGAGCCGTTGTTCGAGGCGGTTGCCGCGCTCGAGTTCCCGCCCGGGCGTCCCCACTGCTTCGTCCACGGCGAGGCCGGCGCCGTCCGCGCGCTGCGCCGCCATCTGCTCGCCGATCGCGGCCTCCCGCGCGAGGCGCTGTCGATCTCGGGCTACTGGAAGCGCGGGCGCACCGAGGACGGCTGGCGCGCCGAGAAGCCCGAATGGAACCGGCAGGTCGAGGCCGACCTCGCCGGCTGACTCACCCCTCCAGCTCGGCGAACAACTCGAGCGACAGCGCCAGGAACCGCGCCGCCGCGGGCGAGTGACGCCGGCCCTCGCGCCACGCGAGCGTGATGTCGCGGGTCAGCGACGGGTTCGTCAGCCGCCTGACGGCCACCTCGGCGCCGGGCGCGACCGCGTCTGAGTGCGGCAGGATCGCGACGCCCATCCCCTGCGCGACCAGGCGCCTGATCCGCTCGGCCTCGTTCGATTCGAGCATCACCTTCGGCTCGAACCCGTGCTCGCGGCCGGCCGCGAACAGCAGCTCGCGCAGCCGGGCGCCCTCGCGGAAGCTGATGAACGAGTCGCCGGCGAGCTGCTCGAAGCGGACGCTCGAGCGCTCCGTCAGCGGGTGGCGCGGCGGCAGGATCACGACCAGCTCCTCCAGCACCAGCCGCTGCAGTCCGAGCCCGTGGCTCTCGATCCGCTCGGTCACCGACAGGAACGCCAGGTCGAGCTCGTCGACGCGCAGCATCTCGGCCAGCTCCTCGCTCGCCAGCTCGCGGACGGTCAGCTCGACGCCGGGGTGGCGCTCGTGGAAGCGCGCCAGCGCCAGCGCGACGTCGACCGGCCCCATCGTGTGCATCGCGCCGATCGACACCCGGCCGGCGAGCAGGCCGCGCAGGTTCTGGAGCTCCTGCTGCGCCGCCTCCAGCTCGGCCAGCATCCGTCGCGCGCGGGCGATCAGCGCCTCGCCGGCGGGCGTCACCACCAGGCGGCGCGTCGTCCGCTGCACCAGCGGCAATCCGACCTCGCGCTCCAGCTTCTGGATCTGCTGCGACAGGGCGGGCTGGGCGATGTGCTCCCGCGCCGCCGCCCGGGTGAAGCTCCGCTCCTCGGAGAGCGCCACCAGGTAGCGCAGCTGCCGCAGGTCCATAAGTACAGCTTATAGATGACCTGCATTACCCGTCTTGGACATCTGGCGACGGATTGGGGACACTGACGTTCCTCTCCCTCCCCGAGCGCGCCCCAAGGTCCGGCCTCATATCCCGCCGGCCCGGGGGCGCGACTCATTTAAGGGGGTGGGGACTGTTGTTGAGATAGCGGCGGGTTGGGGAGCCGCCGTCGAGAAGCCGGTCCTCGGTGTGTGCGTGCCCTACCGTTGCGCCTATGGCTTCGCTGAAGGTTGCTCTGGTCCAGGCTCGCAGCCACGGCGCTGACCCCGACTTCGCGCTGCGAGAGGGCGAGAGGGCATGTCGGGAAGCGGCTGTTAGGGGCGCCGACTTGGTCCTCTTCCCTGAGCTATGGCAGCTTGGCTACGCCGCCTGCCCGGATGAGCCTGGCGAGCGTGCAGCTTGGCTGGCTCACGCGACGACCGTCGATGGGCGGTTCGTCTCGCGGTTTCGCGAGCTGGCGCGGGAACTCGGCCTCGCCATCGTCATGACCTATCTGGAGGACTGGCCCGCCGCCCCGCGCAACAGCGCCACGCTTATCGACCGCTACGGCGACCCCGTGCTCACGTACGCCAAGGTGCACACCTGCGACTTCGGCATGGAAGCCGCCATGACCCCGGGAGACGGCTTCCGCGTCGCCGACCTCGACGCCCGCGCCGGGAGCGTCCGCATTGGCATCATGGTTTGCTACGACCGCGAGTTCCCCGAGTCCGCGCGCGCACTAATGCTGGGCGGAGCCGAACTCATCCTCACCCCGAACTCCTGCGGTCTCACGACCGACCGGCTGGGGCAGTTCCGTGCCCGCGCGTTCGAAAACATGGTCGGCGTCGCGATGGCCAACTATGCCACGCCGGAGCCTCTCCCGACCGATGACGCAGGCCACTGTAACGGCCATTCGGTCGCGTTCAGCGGCATCTGCTGGGACCGCGAGGGCAACCCGCTTGACCACAAACTCGTCGAGGCAGGCGAAGGCGAGGAGCTCCTCGTGGCAACCTTCGACCTCGACGCGCTGCGCGCCTACCGCGAGTACGAAACGTGGGGTGACGCCTACCGCAAGCCCGCTTGCTACCAGGTCCTCTCGGATAACGCCCCGCTCCCGGTGTTCGCCCGACCGGACAGTCGGCGGACACCGTTGCCATACAGTCAGTAGGCCACGCGTCCGTTCACACGGCGGGTGGAGCCGTGCCCGCGTGTTTGCTCACGGCTTGGGCTTCCGCGTCCTGAGAGCGGGGTCGTCCACGGTCCGGCGGGGCGGAGGGGCGCCGTCGTGTGCGAGGTGGTTCTTCCGCAACACTGCCGCCCATTGGCGCTCGTCGGCATGCCCCATCTGGTGAAGCTGGGCGAGGACGAGCAGGTGCCCTACTCGTTGCATGTTCTTCAGGTTCGCGCGGCGGTCGTAGATGGAGTTCTTGACGCCCCGCAGCGCACGTTCCAGCGCGCCTACACTGACCGGCCAGTGGGCCTCGACGAGGGAGCGGACGATGGCGTCCGCGTTCGCGTCAATCCAGCGGCGAAGCTTGACTATCGCGTCCAGCTGCTTCTCGTTGAGTTTCGAGAGTTCTGAACGCAGGTAGCGGAGGGCGACCAGGCGGAACTGAGCGTATTTCGCTGGGTCGTTGAAGATTTGAAGATTGAAGACGCTGTCGTCGCTAAGCAGCCGGACGAGCGCCCGCCGGCGGTCCCAGAGGCCGCCCTTGCGGAGAATGGCCTCGACGTTCGCCTGCAGGTGGCTGACGCACGGGTACACCTTCGCGTCCGGCCAGGTCGCAGCAATCGCGTTCAGCATCGCGTCGTCGCGGTCGCAGGTGATGAACGTTGGCTCGCCGCCGAGCTGCTCGAAGAACTCCTCCCAAGCTGCCTGATTCGCGCGGCGCGAGACACTCACCCGCCATAGGACCGCGCGCCGGTCCTTCCCCTTCCCGACATACGACAGCGCTGCGAGCACGAAGAACGACGCCTACCCGGATTGCCTGGGCTTGTTCGATGTCGTGTCTTTGACGTGGACGGGAAGCTTGTCCAGCACGAGTCTGCGCGGCCAGCGGCGTGGTAGGTAGCGCTCGGCGATGATGGGCGTGTACTGACTCACCCAATCGCGGGCGAGGCGGCCGTCGCGCGAGGCGATGAGCGCCCCGCCTCCACGGCGCCGAGCGTACCCTGCCCGTCTGCGGACGAACTCGCTCGCATCGCGAAAGCTCGCGCCCTGGGCCAGCCTGACCAGCGCCGCGGCCTTGTCGCGCAGCGTGAACCAATCATGGGTCCCGGTGGGCATCCCCTCGGTCTCATGCCATTCGCGCTCGCACTCGATGCAACAGCCCTCCCGTCCGCCGACCAGCTTCGACGACAGCTCCGGGCGGACCATGTGAGGAGGCGAGCCGTCATCCGGCACGCACTGCCAGCGCACGAACTGCTTGCGCTGTCCGTAGTAGCCGTTTCTACGAACCCGACCCTTCGGGTGCTTCGGACATTGCGGAGCGGCCACATCGTGATGCTTCGGCACACCCCGAACCCAGCCCCAGAACCCCAGAACAGGACCGGGCATCTCAACAATAGTCCCCACCCCCATTCGAAATTTAGGGGCGCTCTTGTTACGTGTTACGTGGAGCGCCCGGGCTCGCCCCGGCCGCCGACCGGCACAACCGCGCCAGCACCGGCCCCGCGACCGCACCGTGCGCAGCCACGCCGCCATACGAAGCCGATCTGCACCACCCCAACCGCGAGCCTCGGTGCTGTCGAGCTTTTCGCCGTTTCCGCGCGAGTCAGGCGGCGCGCGCCTGCGCCCGCCGCGCGCACCGGCGCCCGGCGGCCTTGGCGGCGTACAGGGCGACGTCGGCGCCCTCGATCGCCTCCGCCAGGTCATCGCCGTCCACCTCGATCGCGCCGATCGAGACGGTCACGCTCATCAGCGGGTCGCCCGCGAACGCGCGCTCGACGTCGGCCACGATCGCCTCGGGCGCGACCGGCGCACCGCCCTCGCGCGGGATCCAGAGCGCGAACTCGTCGCCCCCGATCCGGCCGGCGATCCCGTGGCGCGCCAGCACGCGCCCGACCTCGCACAGCACCAGGTCGCCGGTCGCGTGCCCCTGGCTGTCGTTGATCTGCTTGAACAGGTCGATGTCGCACAGCAGGACCTCGCCGGTGACCCCCTGGCGCAGCGCGCCGCGAACGGTCGCCATCCACCGCCGGCGGTTGGCGAGCCCGGTCAGCTCGTCGGTGCCCGCCAGCCGCTCTAGCTCGGCGACGCGGCTCGACAGCCCGCCCTCGACCGCGGGCGCGCCGCCGGGCGTCGCCGGGGTCAGCGACTCGGCCAGCTGATCGAGCGCCTCGGGGGCCAGCTCGAGCCGGTCGATCGCGAGATCGAGCAGCGTGTGGTCGGTCTCGGCGCCGAAGAACGTCGTCACCAGCCCGTTGGCGAGCTGCACGCAGGCGATCTCGCGCGACGGCACTGCGATTCCGCGCCGCCCGCCGTGGTGCATCGCGATCGAGGCCACGACCTCGTCGTCGACGCCGGACGCGGCCGCCAGCAGCGCGCCGGCCTGCGCGTGGTCGATCCCGAACCGCTCGCGCTCGGCCGCGGCGCGATCGGAGCCGCCCGGGAAGTCGGTTGCCAGCTGGTCGAGCTCGTCGGCGCCGAACGCCATTGGCATCACCAGCTTGCCGCAGTCGTGCAGCAGCCCCGCGAGGTGGGGGACCTCGCCGGGGGTGCCGGTCACGCGCGCCGCCGCGGCGGCGACGCCGGCGACGGTCGCCGAGTGGATGTGCAGCTGCCCGAGCGAGGCGCGACCGTTGCCGGGCGCCGACTCGAAGAAGCGGAAGGTGACAGCCTCGAGGCACAGCTGGCGGGTCGCGCGGCGGCCGACCATCGTCACCGCCTGGCGGATCGTCTTCGCGCGCACGGGGCGCCCGACGAACGCCGAATTCGCGTAGCGCAGGATGTTTGCGGTCAGCGTCGGGTCTGACTCGAGCACCGACACGAGCTCGCCGATCGTCGAGTCGTCGTCCTCGGTCAGCTCGAGCACGCGGCGCACGGTCCGGTCGAGCAGCGGCAGCCGCTCGGCCCGCTCGATCGCGTCCGCGACGCGCTGCTCGACCTCGGGGTCGAGCTCGAATCGCCACGCGCCGGCCAGCTCTGCTGACAGAACCCGGTCCATGTCGGCACCTATCTACGACGCCGGACGGCCGGTTCATGCAGGCCGCCGCCGCTGCACGATGTGTTGCAATGCAACAGTCGGCCGGTGCGCCCGCCGATGCCGTCATGATCGCCTCAGTGCAGGCGACGCGCACCCAGCCGACGGCCCCCGCTGCCGCCCGCGGGGCGGTCAAGGCCGCCGCCAGCATCGACCGGCACGGGATCTCGCTGCGCGCGGGGGCGGTCGCGGCCGTTCCGGTCGGCGGCGCGCTCGCGCTCGGGACCGCGATCGGCCAGCCCGTCGGGGCGGTCACGGTCGCCGTCGGCGCGATGCTGACCGGGGTCGCGTGGCGCGGCGCGGGCGGGCCCGAGCACCCGCCGCTCGGGATCATGGCGGCGTCCGGCACCGGGCTGGCGCTGGCGACCCTGGCGGGCACACTCAGCGGCCGCTGGCCGTGGCTGCACCTGGGGCTGCTCGTGCTGTTCTGCCTGGCCGCCGGGCTGCTGTCGGTGCTCGGCCGGCCGGGCAACGTGATCGGGACGCAGGCGGTGATCGCGTTCGTCGTGTTCGGTCGCTTCCACGAGCCCCCCGGCCCCGCGTTCACGCTGGCCGGGCTCGTCGCCGCCGGCGCCGCGCTGCAGGTCGCGGTCGCCGCGGCGCTCGCCCGCACGCCGGCCTGGCGCCGCCAGCGGGA
>DAHUYL010000147.1 GCA_027315255.1 Solirubrobacterales bacterium
GCGCACGCGGGGCGCAGCTGCGCTCGGAGCTCGCGACCGTGCAGGCCGAGCAGGCCGCCGCCGAGCGCGCCGCGGCGCTGCAGGCAGCCGCGCAGGCGCAGGCGCAGGCACAGGCCGCCTACTCGTCCGGCCCGGCACTCGGACCGTCGGGCGGCTGGGCGATCCCGTATCCGATCGTGCTGTGCGAGTCCGGTGGCCAGAACCTGCCGCCCAACAGCGCCGGAGCATCCGGCTACTACCAGATCATTCCCGGCACATGGCGGTTGTTCGGTGGAACCGGGCCGGCGGCCTATCTGGCCTCGAAGGCGGAGCAGGACGCGGTCGCGTCGCGGATCTGGGCCGGTGGCGCGGGGGCCTCGAATTGGTCCTGCGCCGCGATCACCGGCATCCACTGACCGCGGCCGCGGTGACGGCCGCCAGCCGCGCGGCGGCGATCGCCAACCGCGCGCTCGCGGCTGCCAACCGCGCGCTCGTGCTCGCAGCCCGCCGGCCGCTGCTGAGCGTGGCGCTGCTGCTCGCGCTCGCGCTCGCACTGCGCATCGGCGAGGTCCAGCGCACGGCGTACACCCCGACCGGCGACGCGGGCTCCTACGTGAAGCTCGGCGGCGAGGTCGCCCGGCTCGGCGACTACTCGCCGCGCGACCTCGGCGCCGGCGGCACGATCGGCCCGAGCGCGTACTTCCCCCCTGCCTACCCGTACCTCCTGGCTGCCGTCGACCGGCTCACCGGTCACAGCGATGCGCCGGCGAGCGCGAGCGCCATCCACGCCGACCGAGTGCTGTCGGCGCTGATCGGCACGGTCGTGGTCGCGTTCGTCGGGCTGGTCGCGACCGAGCTGTTCGGCACCCAGATCGCGCTGCTGGCGCTGGCGATCGCAGCCGTCTACCCGGTGCTGATCGCGCTCTCGGCGGTGCTCGTCGCCGAGAACCTCCTGACCGCGTTCGAGCTGGCGGCGGTGTACGCGGCGCTGCGCGTCCGGCGCGCGCGCGATCCGCTGCGATGGCTCGTCGCGTGTGGTGTCCTGACCGGGCTGGCGGCGCTGACCCATGTCAACGCGATCCTGCTGCTGGTGCCGCTGGCATTCGCGGTACGGGGCGCAGCGCCGGCGCTGGGGCGGCGGTTCCTGTGGGCGCCCGCACTGCTCGTCGGCGTCGCGGCCCTGACGATCTCACCGTGGCTGATCCGCGACGCCGTCGAGCTGCACGGCTTCGTGCCGATCTCTGACGAGAGCGGGATCACGCTGCGCGGCACGTACAACCCGACCTCCGCCACCTCCACCGACCCCCCGTGGCGGTGGCGGCTGTACCTTCAGATCCCGGCCGACCGCAAGCTCGCCCGCCAGGCGCAGTCGATGACTGAGCTCGCCCTCGATCACCGGCTCGAGAGCCGCGCGCTCAGCTACATCGCAGACCACCCGGCGGCGCCCTTCGACGTGGCGCTCGACAACACGCTGCGCCTGGCCGAGCTCCAGGGCCGGACCGCGTGGCGCATCTCGGCCGCCTCGATCGGGATCCCGCTCGGCGTCGCGGGGGTCGGCGTGATCTCGTTCTGGGTGCTTGCGCTGCTCGCGGTCGCAGGCGCGCTGACCCGGGTCGGGCGCCGCATCCCCGGCCCCTTGTGGGGCGTGGCGTTCGTGATGTGGACGACGGCCGCGTTCGTCAACGGAGAGACGCCTCGCTTCCGGGAGCCGCTCGAGCCGTTCGTGATCCTGCTCGTGGCCTGCGCGATCGCCGCCCTGCTCCGGACCGCTCACGGGCCGCGAACGGCGCCGCCGGTGGAAGCTGCGCCCGCCACCGGCGCGGTCCGTCAAGGGCCCGCGGCCCCCTGACTCAATCGGCCCGCCGGCGGATCACATCGCGGTGCGCCGGTCCGGCGCGATCGCCGGCCGGTAGCGACCGTCGCGCGTCCCGAGGCGGTCGTAGTGCTCGAGCGCCTGACCCGAGCCGACTGCGACGCAGGTCAGCGGTGAGTCGGTCATCACCGTCGGCATCCCCGTCTCGGCCGTGATCAGCTCGGCCAGGCCGTCGATCAGCGTGCCCCCGCCGGCGAGGTGGATCCCCTCGCGGGCGATGTCCGAGGCGAGTTCGGGCGGCGTCTCCTCGAGCGTCTCGCGGATCGTCAGCATCACCTCGCGCATCGGTGCGGCGATCGCCTCGCGAACCTCGCCCTGGCGAAGCTGCACGGCGGTCGGCAGCCCGGTGACGAGGTGGCGGCCGCGGACCTCGTAGGTCAGCTCCTCCGCGCGCGGGACCACCGAGCCGATCTCGAGCTTGATCCGCTCGGCCGTGCGCGTGCCGATCGCGAGCTTGTGGACGATCCGCAGGTAGTGGGCGATCGCGTCGTCGAGCTCGTAGCCGCCGACGCGGATCGAGCGCGAGACGACGATCGCGCCGAGCGAGATCACCGCCACCTCGGTCGTCCCGCCGCCGACGTCCACGACCATCCGCCCGATCGGCTCCTCGATCGCGAGGCCGGCCCCGATCGCAGCCGCGATCGGCTCCTCGATCAGGTGCACCCGCCGCGCCCCGGCGGCCAGCGATGCCTCCTCGACCGCGCGCTTCTCGACCTCCGTCACGCCCGACGGCGCGCACACGATCAGCCGTGGGTGGACGGTCCGGCGGTTGATCACCTTGCGGATGAAGTAGCGGAGCATCGCCTCGGTCACCTCGAAGTCGGCGATCACCCCGTGCCGGAGCGGCCGCACGGCCGAGATCGTCGCCGGCGTGCGTCCGATCATCCGCTCGGCCTCGTGCCCGACCGCGTGCACCTCGCCGCTACCCGTGTCGGAGGCGACCACCGACGGCTCGGAGACGACGATCCCGCGCCCGCCGACGTACACGAGCGTGTTTGCGGTCCCGAGATCGATCGCCATGTCGTGAGCGCCGAGGCTCGGCGTCAGATGGCGGCGGGAGTAGTCGCGTCGGGAGCCGTCTCGCTGGAACCGGATGCGCTACAGACTAGTGCAGCGCGACCTGCGGGTCGGGCCGCGGCGCGTCGGCCACCGGAGCGCGCCGGCCGGTTTGCGCCATCAGCGCCATCAGCAGCGCCGGCACGAGCGCCGCCGCGACCAGCACCAGCGCCCACACGAACGTCGACGCGAACGCGTGCGCCAGCGGCCCGACGACCTGAGCGTGCACGCTCGCCGGCAGGTGCCGCAGGTCGGCCAGCCCGCCGGGGCCCGACGGCGCGTGAGCGCCACGCAGCACGCCGGTGAGGTCGCTCGTGATCGCGGAGGCGAGAATCACCGACAGGATCGCCGTGCCGATCGAGGCGCCCGTCTGCCGGACGATGTTCATCGCCGTGCTCGTCCGCGCGATCGCGCTGGGCGGGACCGCCTGCATCGCGGCGGTCATCGTCGGCATCATCGCCATGCCCATGCCGAGCCCCTGGACGAAGCTGCCGAAGCAGAGCAGCACGTAGGACGTGTGGGCGCCGACGAACACGAACGGGACCATCCCGGCGGCGACCAGCGGGAGCCCCGAGACCGGCATCCAGTTGGGGCCGTGGCGGTCGGTGAGCTTGCCCGCCACCGGCATCGTCAGCATCGCGCCGAGCCCGCCGGGGGCCATCAGCAGCCCGGCCGTCAGCGCCGAGACGCCGCGCGCCGATTGGTAGTACAGCGGCAGCAGCAACATCGACCCGAACACCGCGATCGCGAACAGCAGGAACATCCCTGCGGCGGCGCCGGCGCGGCTGTGCAGGAACAGCCGGATGTCGATCAGCGGCGCGGAGGACCGCCAGCTGTGGATCAGGAAGGTGACGATCAAGAGCGCTCCGAGCGCGGTCGGCCCCCACGAGCGCACCGCGCCGAAGCCGTTGTTCGAGGACTCGGCCAGCCCGTAGATGAACACCGCCAGGCCGGGCGACAGCAGCGCCATCCCGAGCCAGTCGAAGCGGTGGGCCGGCTGGGGGGTGTCAGGCTCGAGCACGATCTGCGCGAGGATGAACCCGACGATCCCGATCGGCAGGTTGATGAAGAAGATCCAGCGCCACGAGACGTCGTCGACCAGCCAGCCGCCGAGGATCGGCCCGAGGATCGGCGCCACCAGCATCGGCACGCCGAGCACCCCCATCACCCGACCCATCCGGTGCGGACCCGCCTTCCTGGTCAGGATCGTCATCACCGCGGGCATGATCATGCCCCCGCCGAACCCCTGGAGCACGCGGAACACGATCAGCGAGCCGGCGCTCCAGGCCAGCCCCGACGCGACCGACCCCGCGGTGAACAGGACCAGCGAGGTCATGTAGATCCGCTTGGTGCCGAACCGGTCGGCGGCCCAGCCGGTGACGGGGATCACGGCCGCGAGCGCGAGCGTGTAGCCGGTCACGACCCACTGGATCGTCGTCAGCGACGAGCGGAAGGCAACCGCCAGATGGTCGATCGCGACGTTGACGACGGTCGTGTCGAGGATCGACATGACGGCTCCGAGGAGGACGACGCCGGCGACCACATAGGTCTCGCGGTCGAGTCCGTCGTCGGTTGCCGTCATCGCTCTCCGGGCAGCCTGAGCGGGTACTGGGAGATCGTCTCGTTCAGATCGAGCGCGGTGCTCAGGATCCGGTTCTGCTCACGGGCGTGCGCGACCGGGTAGCCCTCGCCCGAGGCGGCGCGCTCGGGCCGCCCGACGTAGCCGAACCGCAGCCGCTCGGGCAGGATCTGCCGCAGCCGCTGCGACATGAACGCGCGCGCGCCCATGTTGCGCGGCTCCTCCTGCACCCACACGACCTCGCGCAGGTTCGGATAGGAGTCGATCAGCGCGAGCAGCTCGCCCTGCGGGAACGGGTACAGCAGCTCGACGCGCCCGACCGCGAGTCCAGGCGCGTCCTGACGCGCGCTGTGGCTGACGATGTCGTAGTAGATCTTGCCGCTGCACAGCAGCAGGCGGGTGACCTTCTCGGGCCGGACCCCGGGCTCGCTCAGGACCGGGCGGAAGCGCCCTTCGGACAGGTCCTCGAGCCGCGATGCGGCGGCCTGCATCCGCAAGAGGCTCTTCGGCGTCATGATCACGAGCGGGCGCTGCTTGGCGATCCGCGCCTGGCGGCGCAGCAGGTGGAAGTACTGGGCCGGCGTCGTCAGGTTGGCGATGCGGATGTTGCCCTCGGCGGCGAGCTGCAGGAACCGCTCGAGCCGGGCCGAGGAGTGCTCGGGCCCGGAGCCCTCGTAGCCGTGCGGCAGCAGCATCGTCAGGCGCGAGGTCTGACCCCACTTCGCGAGCCCCGAGACGATGAACTGGTCGATGATCACCTGGGCCCCGTTGGCGAAGTCGCCGAACTGCGCCTCCCACAGCACGAGCGTCTCCGGCCCCTCCTGCGAGTAGCCGTACTCGAACCCGAGGCAGGCCATCTCCGACAGCGGGCTGTTGTGCAGTTCCATCGGGGCGAGCGCGCCCGGCAGGTGCTGCATCGCGCAGTGCTCCTGACCGGTCTTCGGGTCGTGCAGGACGAGGTGGCGCTGGGAGAAGGTGCCGCGTTCCGAGTCCTGGCCGGTCAGCCGGATCGGGATCCCCTCGGTCAAGAGCGACGCGAACGCGAGCGCCTCGGCGTGGGCCCAGTCGATCCCGGGCCCCTCGGCGGCACGGAGGTTGGGGGTGGGCGGGTGGGCCAGTTCGTCGCCGGCGGCCTGTGGGCTCGCCGGCTCTTGCGAGTCGCGATCCGCCGGCGGGGCGGCGAGCGCCTCGCGGCGGCGCTCGAGCTGCCGGGCGAGCTTCGGATGCACCGTGAAGCCGTCCGGCACCGCCAGCAACTCCTCGTTCAGCATCCGCAGGCGGTCGGCCGAGACGGCGGTGTTGACCTCCGGCGAGGGGGTGCGGTCGAGCTGGTACTCGCCGGTCGCCTGGTCGGTCTCCTTGGCGGCCGCGATCCGCTCCTTCAGCCGCTTGTGCTCGTCGGTCAGCACCGCCCAGACGCGGTCGGTCATCTCGGTCGATTCCTGCTCGGACACGATCCCGGCTTCGATCAGCTGGCGGGCGTACAGCTCGCGCACCGACGGGTGTCGCTTGATCGTCTGGTACATCTCGGGCTGCGTGTAGGCGGGCTCGTCGGCCTCGTTGTGGCCGAAGCGCCGGTAGCCGATCAGGTCGATCATCACGTCGTGGCCGAACTCCTCGCGGAACGCGAACGCGAGCCGCACCGAGGCGACGCAGGCGGCGACATCGTCGGCGTTGACGTGGACGATCGGGACGTCGAACCCCTTCGCCAGATCCGAGGCCCAGGTGGTGGAGCGCGAGTCCTCGGGATCGGTCGTGAACCCGACCTGGTTGTTCTGGATGATGTGGATCGTGCCGCCGACCGTGTAGCCGTCGAGCGCCTGCAGGTTCAGCGTCTCGGCGACCACGCCCTGGCCGGGGAAGGCGGCGTCGCCGTGCAGGATCAGTGGCATCGCCGCGTTGGTGTCCTGATGGGCATGCGGCCCCTGGCGGGTCGTCTGCGCCGCTCGCGTCGCCCCCGAGGCGACCGGTGCGACGAACTCCAGGTGGCTCGGGTTGGACTCGAGCCGGACGACGATCGACTCACCGCCCGGCAGCCCGTAGGTGCCCTGGGCGCCGTGGTGGTACTTGACGTCGCCGGTGCCGCCCTGCGGGATCGTGGTCACCGGCTCGAGCGTCGTCTGGCCCTCGAACTCGGCGAAGATCGTGTCGTACGGCCGCCCGAGGTTGTGGGCGAGCACGTTCAGGCGGCCGCGATGCGCCATGCCGATCACGACCTCGCGCGCGCCGCGGGACGCCGACAGGTGGATCAGCTCGTCGATCATCGGCACGGTCATGTCGAGCCCCTCGACCGAGAACTGCTTCTGGCCCAGGTACGCCTTGTGCATGAAGCTCTCGAGCGCGTCGACCTCGGTCAGCCGGCGCAGCAGCGTCTTCTGCTCCTCCGCTGTCAGCGGCTGGCGGTAGCGCCCCGACTCGATCGCCTGGCGCAGCCACAGCCGCTGGCGGTGCGAGGAGATGTGCTCGATCTCGTATGCGATCGGCCCGCAGTAGGTCTCGCGCAGGTGGGGCAGCGCGTCGGCCAGCGTCTGGCCCTGCACCCACACCCGCAGGATCCGGGCCGGGATCTCCGCCATCACCTCGGGCGTCAGTCCGAGCGAGACCGGGTCCAGCGACGGGTCGCCCTCGGGCTCGCGGCCGAGCGGATCGAGCTTCGCGGCGAGATGGCCGTGCATACGATGGGC
>DAHUYL010000208.1 GCA_027315255.1 Solirubrobacterales bacterium
GGGCACGCGGACCTGCGCGTGGCGCTCGGAGCAGGCCGGGTCGAGCAGGCGGGAGGCGCCGGCGTCTACCGCCGCGAGTTCGGCCGCTGCTTCCTCCGAAGCGTGCCGATCGGCGGCTGCGCCGCGATCATGAACGACACGAACCGGCCTGTGACGATCTCCGGTTCCTGGTTGAGGCAGCGCTACCGCCACGAGATGACGTTCGACGGCGGCTACGTCCAGACCGGCGGCCGCCTGAACGTCGCGGGGGCCGCGTTCACCCCCGGGGTGACGACGATCGCCCCCGGCGACGCCGCGCTTCTGAGCCAGTAGTCCTGGGCGGTCGGGACCACTTGTGCCGGCGGGCGATGGCCGGCAGCGAGCAGCCGGGCGGCGCGGGACGACGACAACTTTGCCAACCCCCCAGCTGTGGCGGGGGGTGGCAGCTCAGACCAGCTCACAGCTGGCTGAATCTGCCACCCCCCCGCTGGGACGGGGGGTTGGCAGACTTGGCGTGCCGGATCGACCCCGCTCGCGGCGTGCCGGCCAGATGCCTGCCGCTCGCCGCCGCTGCCGCGCCTGACCCCGCGCGCGGCGTGGCGAGGCGCACGCCGGCGGCGCCTCCGCGATCTCCGGGGGTGCCCGGGCCACAGACAAGCACGCGATCCCAAGGGTCACGCGCGCGCGATCCGGGCCCCGCGGGCGGGTGTGGCCGCGCGCTCGCCGTCACCTCGGGGGCCGTAACGACGATCGCGATCCATCACCGTCAGGACGAGGTGATCCACCACCGTCAGGACGACGGCGGTCAACCCGACGAGGCGCTGCTCGGGCTCGGGCCCGTAGACGTAGAAGACGCTCAGGACACCCGGGCCACGGTCTTTCGACCCCGCGGTGCCGCGATCGCCGCCTGGGCCGCCGCGACTCGCGCGATCGGCAGCCGGAACGGCGAGCAGCTGACGTAGTCGAGCCCGGCCGCGTGGAAGAACTTGATCGAGACGGGGTCGCCGCCGTGCTCGCCGCAGACGCCGAGCTCGAGGTCGTCGCGCACCGAGCGACCGCGCTCGACCGCGATCCGCACGAGCTCGCCGACACCGTCCTCGTCGATCGACTGGAACGGCGAGACCTCGACGATCTTCTCCTCGACGTAACGCGGGATGATCCCCTTCTCGACGTCGTCGCGCGAGAAGCCGATCCCCGCCTGCGTCAGGTCGTTGGTCCCGAACGAGAAGAAGTCGGCGTGGCCGGCGATCTTGTCGGCGATCAGGCACGCGCGCGGCAGCTCGATCATCGTGCCGATCCCGAAGTCCTCGCCGTAGCGGAGGCCCTCCTGCTTGGCGACCTCCATCACCCGGGCGCGGACCAGCTCCAGCTCGCGCTCGAACGCCACCAGCGGGATCATGATCTCGAGGCGCGGCGCCTCGCCGCTGCGCTGGCGGACAGCCAGGGCAGCGCGCGCGATCGCGCGGACCTGCATCTCGTAGATCTCGGGGTGCATGACCCCGAGCCGGACGCCGCGCGTGCCGAGCATCGGGTTGGTCTCGTCCAGCGACCGGACCCGCTCGAACTCGCTCTCGAGGAAGCCGAGCTCGGGGCTGCGGTCGATCCGCGCCCGGACGATCTCCTCGTGCAGCTCGAGCCGGTCGGGCAGGAACTCGTGCAGCGGCGGGTCGAGCAGCCGGATCGTCACCGGCCAGCCCTTCATCGCCTCGAACAGCCCCTCGAAGTCGGCCTGCTGCAGCGGCAGCAGCTCGTCCAGCGCCTCGCGCCGGCCCGCCATGTCGGCGGCCATGATCATCCGCCGCATCTTCGGCTGGCGGTCGGCGGCCATGAACATGTGCTCGGTCCGGCACAGGCCGATCCCCTCGGCGCCGAACCGCTTGGCCCGGATCGCGTCGACCGGGATGTCCGCGTTGGCGCGCACGCCGATCTCGCGCAGCTCGTCGCACCAGCGCAGCAGCGTCTCGAAGCGCGCGTCGACGTGCGGCTCCACGAGCGGCACGTCGTCGACCGTGATCGTCCCGGTGGTGCCGTCGATCGCGATGAAGTCGCCGTGGTGCAGCACGAGCTCGCCGATCCGCGCCTCCTCGAGCTTCAGGTCCACCTCCAGGTCGGCGGCACCGGTCACTGCCGGGCGCCCCATCCCGCGCGCGACCAGCGCCGCGTGCGAGGCCTTGCCTCCCTCCGAGGTGAGCACCCCGACGGCAGCGTGGAAGCCGGCGACGTCGTCGGCCTCGGTGAACGGCCGCACGAGGATCACCGATGTCCCGTTGCCACCCTCGGCGACGGCCTCCTCGGCGGTGAACACGATCCGGCCCTTGGCCGCGCCGGGTGAGGCGGCGACGCCGCGCGCGATCACCTTGTAGTGCGCGGTCGAGTCGAACGTCGGGGGAAGCAGCGCGTCGAGCGCCTCGGCGTCGACGGTCGCGATCGCCTCTGCCTTGGTCAGCAGCCGCTCCTCGAACGCGTCGATCGCGAACCGCACGGCCGCCTGCGCGGGCCGCTTGGCGGCGCGCGTCTGGAGCATGTACAGCCGCCCCTCCTCGACCGTGAACTCGGTGTCCTGCATGTCCTTGTAGTGGGCCTCGAGCTTGCGGAGGATCTCCCACAGCTGGTCGGCGGCGGCGGGGTTCCAGTCGCGCAGCTCGTTCAGGTCGCGCGGTGTGCGCACGCCCGAGACCACGTCCTCGCCCTGCGCGTTGGCGAGGAAGTCGCCGGACGGATCGGGTCCGCCCGTCAGCTCGTTGCGGCTGAAGGCGACGCCCGAACACGACGACGGGCCCTTGTTGCCGTAGACCATCTGCTGGACGTTGACAGCGGTTCCCCAGCTGTCGGGGAGCCGGTTGATCCGGCGGTAGGAAACCGCCCGGTCGCCCATCCACGAGTCGAACACGGCGCGGATCGACATCATCAGCTGCTCGCGCGGATCGGCCGGGAAGTCGACGAAGGTGCGGAAGCGGGCCGTCAGCTCCTTCAGCGCCTCGGCGTCGAGCTCGACGTCCTGGGTCACGCCCCGGGCCACCTTGACCTCGGCGATCTGCGCCTCGAACCGCTCGCCCGGCACGCCGAGCACGACGTTGCCGAACATCTGCACGAGCCGGCGGTAGCAGTCCCAGGCGAACCGCTCGTCGCCCGTCTTCGCGGCCAGGCCGGCGGTCGACTCGTCGTTGAGGCCCAGGTTGAGGACCGTGTCCATCATGCCCGGCATCGACACGCGAGCACCCGAGCGGACCGACACGAGCAGTGGATCCGCGGGGTCGCCGAGCCGCTTGCCCGCCGCCTCCTCGAGCGCCTCGAGCGCCTTGCCCACCTGATTCTCGAGCCCGCGAGGCAGGACGCCGTCGGCATTCATGTACGCGACGCACGCCTCGGTCGTGATCGTGAACCCGCCCGGCACCAGCTCCGGCCCGAGCAGCCGCGTCATCTCCGCGATGCCGGAACCCTTGCCTCCGAGCAGGTCGCGCATCTCGCGCGAGCCCTCCGCGAAGCCGTACACCCACTTGGTCGCCATAGCCCAGGGACCTCCGATTGCGATCTATAAGCAGTCACGGCCGATTGTGCAGCGGTTCCGGGCCACGCGGACCCGCGCGCGGCACCAGAACTGCTTCGGAGATCCCCGCTCGCCCACGCGTAACTCCCCGCATGCGCGCCCGACGGCGGCTACAGGTTGCCCTGCGCCATCCTGCGCAGGTCCATCGCCCGGTTGTAGGTCTCCTCGTCGACGCCCTGCTCGTAGGCGACCTCACGCAGCAGCCGGCCGGAGGCGGCGGCCTGCTTGACGATCTCGGCCGCCCGGTCGTAGCCGATGTACGGGTTGAGCGCGGTCGCGGCGGCGAGCGTCGATTCGGCCGAGCGCTCGCAGCCGGCGAGGTTCGCCTCGATCCCGTCGACGCACTTCTCCGCCAGCGCCCGCGACGCGCTCGTCAGCAGCGAGATCGACTGCAGCAGGTTGCGCGCGATCAGCGGCACCCGCACGTTCAGCTCGAAGTTGCCCTGCGTGCCCGCGATCGTGATCGCGGCGTCGTTGCCGATCACCTGCGCGGCGACCTGGAGCACGACCTCGGGGATCACCGGGTTGACCTTGCCGGGCATGATCGAGGAGCCCTTCTGCAGCTCCGGCAGGAAGATCTCGCCGATCCCGGCGCGCGGGCCAGAGCCGAGCAGCGCGAGGTCGTTGGCGATCTTCGTCAGCGAGACGGCGACGACCTTGAGCGCGCCCGACAGCTCGACCAGCGCGTCGCGGTTGCCCTGCGCCTCGAACGGATCCTCGGGCTCGGTGATCGCCAGCCCGCTCGTCTCGCACAGCCGCGCCCGCACCCGGCCGGCGAACTCGCGGTGCGTGTTGAGCCCGGTCCCGGTCGCGGTCCCGCCGAGCGGGATCTGGGCGACCTGCGGCAGCGCCGCGCGGACGCGGCGGGCGCCGAGCCGGACCTGCGCCGCGTAACCGGAGAACTCCTGCCCGAGCGTCACCGGGACGGCATCCATCAGGTGGGTGCGGCCCGCCTTGACGACGTCGTGGAACTGCTCCGCCTTGGCCGCGAAGCTCGCCTCGAGCGCCTCGAGCGCGGGCAGGAGCTCGTCGGTGCACTCCCCGAGCGCCGCCAGGTGCACGGCTGACGGGAACACGTCGTTGGAGGACTGGCCCATGTTGACGTGGTCGTTGGGGTGGACGTCATCCCCCGCCAGGCGGGCGATCACCTCGTTGGCGTTCATGTTGCTGGAGGTGCCCGAGCCGGTCTGGAACACGTCGATCGGGAACTGGTCGTCGAACTCGCCCGCGGCGACCCGATCGGCCGCGCCGGCGATCCGGTCGGCGAGCCCGTGGTCGAGCAGGTCGAGCTCGGCGTTGACCCGCGCCGAGGCGGCCTTGATCCGCCCGAGCCAGCGGATCACCGGGACGGGCACGCGCTCGCCGGAGATCGGGAAGTTCGCGACCGCCTTGGCGGTCTCCCCGCCCCACAGCTGCTCGGTCTGCTCCTGGACGCCCATCGCCACACCCCGTCCTTTCGACGCGCTCTCGATTGCCATCGTCAACAGTACCCTCAGCCACAGAACGAGATGATCTCCCGCGCGACCGCGACCGGGTCGTCGTAGGCGATCAGGAAGCCCGCGCCCGGGACCGTCCGCAGCTGCGCGTTCGGCAGCAGCTCGAGCGCCTCCTGCGCCCACTCGAGCGGCGCCAGCCGGTCCTCCTCGGCCCACAGCAGCAGCACCGGGAAGCGCATTCGCGGGTAGGCGTCGAGCAGCTCTGGCCGGGCGGCGAACGACCACCGGCGGGCGAACCGGGACCACGCCCGCGCGCGGCGGCGGTTGCCCCCGACGTCGGCGAACGCATGGCGGATCAGGTCGCGCGCCTCGGGGTTGTGCTGGGCCGAGAACCGCACCCCGAACGACGGGCGGAACACGAGCCGGGCGCCGTGCGAGAGCACGTAGTCGAGTCCCGGCACGGCGGCGAGCCCGCACGCTGTACGCCACAGCCGCCGCCGCCATCGGAAGGGCGCGGCTCGGTGCATCCGGCCCGGCATCAGCACCAGCCGCGCCGGCGTCAGCTGCTCGCGCGCGATCGCCTGCAGCGCCAGCTGCGCGCCGATGTCGTGGCCGGCGATCAGCGGCTTCGGGCCGGCGACCTCGTCGCAGAAGCCGGCCAGGACCTCGCACAGCCAGTCGGCCGTGTACGGGTGCCGCGGGCGGTCCTCGGAGTCGCCGTGCAGCGGCAGATCGGGCAGCACGACGCGGAAGCGCCGGGCGAGCGGCTCGACGATCGGCTCCCACTCACGGTGCGAGAGACCGAGCGAGTGCAGCAGCACGAGCGTGCGCCCGGCGCCCTGCTCGCGGTAGGCGATGCGGGCGCCGTCGGGATGGTGGTAGAGCCGCAGCCGCATGTCAGCGCCACGATCCTAGAATCGGACCCGCCCACCCGCCCCCTCCTACCCCGATGGCCACCACTCACCGCCCCGTCGACCCGCGCCAGCCGTTCCCGGCACTCGAGCAGCAGGTGCTCGCGCGCTGGCGTGAGCGCGACGTGTTCGCGGAGTCGATCCGCCGCCGTCAGGGCGCGCCGCCGTGGGTGTTCTACGAGGGTCCGCCGACGGCCAACGGCGCCCCCGGCTCTCACCACGTGCTGGCGCGCGCATTCAAGGACATCTTCACCCGTTACCGGACGATGTGCGGTCACTACGTCGAGCGCAAGGGCGGTTGGGACTGCCACGGGCTCGCGGTCGAGCTCGCGGTCGAGGCGGAGCTCGGGATGAAGCAGAAGTCCGACATCGAGCGTTACGGGATCGCGGCGTTCAACGAGCGCTGCCGCGAGAAGGTGCTCAGCCACATCGACGACTGGACGCGGCTGACCGAACGGATCGCCTTCTGGATCGACACCGACGACGCCTACCGGACGCTCGACCCGAGCTACGTCGAGTCGGTCTGGTGGGCGCTGAAGGAGATCCACCGCAAGGGACTGCTGTTCGAGCGCCTCAAGGTCGTGCCGTACTGCACCCGCTGCGGGACCGCGCTGTCGAGCCACGAGCTGGGACAGCCCGACGTGTACCGCGACGTCCTCGACCCGAGCGTCTACGTGCGCCTGCCGGTGCTCGACCCGGCCCGCTCGCCGCTGCAACCCGGCGACGAGCTGCTCGTCTGGACGACCACCCCGTGGACGCTCGTCTCGAACGCGGCGGTCGCGGTGGACCCCGATCTGACATACGTTCGCGCGCGGGGGGCGGATCACAGTACCGCCCCCCGCGGAGCGGCGGTGCTCGCCGCCGCGCTGCTCGAGCGCGTGCTCGGACCGGGCGCGGAGGTCCTCGACGAGTTCCCCGGGCGCGCGCTCGAGGGCGTTCGCTACGAGGGCCCGTTCGACTTCATCCCCGCCGAGGCATACGGCCCCAAGGGGCGCACCGTGCTGCTCGCCGACTTCGTCACCGCGCAGGACGGCACCGGCCTCGTGCACACCGCGGTCGCGTTCGGCGAGGACGACTTCCGGCTCGGCGAGGAGGCGGGGTTGACGGTCGTCAACCCGGTGCTGCCCGACGGCACCTACGACGAGCGGATCGGCCCGTATGCCGGGCGCTGGGTGAAGGAGGCCGACGACGACCTGGTGGCCGATCTCGAGCGCCGTGGACGGCTGCTGCGCGCCGAGCGCTACGAGCACGCCTACCCGCACTGCTGGCGCTGCGGCACCCCGCTGATCTACTACGCGAAGCCGAGCTGGTACATCGCGACCAGTCAGGTCAAGGACCGGCTGCTGGCCGCCAACGAGCAGGTCAACTGGCAGCCGCCCGGGATCAAGCACGGGCGCTTCGGGAAGTGGCTCGAGGGCAACGTCGACTGGGCGCTGTCGCGCGAGCGCTACTGGGGCACGCCGCTGCCGGTGTGGCGCTGCGACAACGAGCACGTGAGCGTGATCGGATCGCTCGCCGAGCTGCGCGAGCGATCCGGCGTCGTGCTCGAGGACCCGCACCGCCCGTTCGTCGACGAGGTGAGCTTCCCGTGCACCGAGTGCGGCGAGCAGATGCGGCGCGAGCCGGTCGTGATCGACGTGTGGTTCGACTCGGGCTCGATGCCGTTCGCCCAGTACGCCGCGCCGCACGCCGGCACCGAGCGGTTCGAGGCGCGCTTCCCCGCCGACTACATCTGCGAGGCGCTCGACCAGACGCGCGGCTGGTTCTACTCGCTGCTGGCGATCTCGACGCTGCTGTTCGACCGCTCCTCCTACCGCAACGTCGTCTGCCTCGGGCTGATCCTCGACGAGGACGGCCGCAAGATGAGCAAGTCGGTCGGCAACGTGGTCGAGCCGTGGGACGTGATCGACACCTACGGCGCCGATGCGTTCCGCTGGTACTTCTTCACCTCGAAGTACCCGTGGGACGGTTACCGGTTCTCGCTCGACACGATCGGCGACTCGGTCCGGCTGTTCATGCTGCAGCTGTGGAACACGTACCACCTGTACGTCCTGTACGCGAACGCGAACGGGATCACCGCCGCTGCACTCCCAGGCAGCGGCGGTGATGACACCGATCTCGACCGCTGGATCGGCTCGCGGCTGAGCGCGACCGTCACCGCCGTCCGCGAGGCGCTCGACAAGTTCGACGCGACCGCCGGCGGGCGCGCCCTCGCGGAGTTCGTCGAGGAGCTGTCGAACTGGTACGTGCGCCGCTCGCGCCGGCGCTTCTGGGACGGCGATCCGGCGGCGTTCCGGACGCTGCACACCGCGCTCGTGACCGTCGCGAAGCTGCTCGCGCCGTTCTGCCCGTTCCTCGCCGACGAGATCTACGACAACCTCGACGGCGCCGAGCCGAGCGTTCACCTGTGCGACTTCCCGGTGGCGGAGGCGCGTGACCGGGAGCTCGAGCGGGCGATGGCGACCGCCCGTGACACCGTCCGGCTCGGCCTCGCGGCTCGCGCGCACGCGAAGCTGAAGCTGCGCCAGCCGCTGCACGCCGCCGTCGTGGTCGCGACCGGGGACGAGCGGGCGGCGATCGAGCGGATGGCCGGGATCGTGCGCGACGAGCTGAACGTCCGCGAGCTGCGGTTCGTGTCCGAGGCCGACGAGCTCGGCGAGGTCGAGGTCAAGCCGAACTACCGCACGCTGGGGCCGCGGTTCGGCAAGGAGATGCCGCGGGTCGCGGCCGCGGTCGCGGCGCTCGACCCCGCGCACGTCGCGGCCGCGCTGCGCAACGGCAGCGAGGTCGGGATCGCGGCAGGCGGCCACGACCACACGCTGACCGCCGAGGACCTGCTCGTGACGATGAAGCCGCTCGCGGGCTACCAGGTCGAGCGCGAGGGCCTGCACGCGGTCGCGCTCGAGCTCGAGATCGACGGCGATCTGCGGATGGAGATGTGGGCGCGCGAGATCGTCCACGCGGTCCAGGCGGCCCGTCGCGATGCGGGGCTCGAGGTCAGCGACAGGATCGTGCTGACGCTCGACGGCGACCCGGGGCTGCTCGAGGCCGCGCGTGAGCACGAGCGCTACATCGCAGGCGAGACGCTCGCAGTCGAGGTCCGTTGCGCGCCGCTCCGCGATGCCCAGCCGGTGACGATCGACGATTACGAGCTGCGGATCGCGCTCGATCGAGCCTGAGCAACGCCGCCGGCGGGTCCTCAGAGCCTGAGTCCGCGGGCTGTCCTCGGTCATCCTCAGCCGGTCCGTCGCAGACAACGCCATAATCGGCGGCCGTCGCATCTCGAACCGGGGCGACGTACCCAAAAGGGAGCGCGATCATGCGGTGCAGCAGGATTCATGCAACTCCCGCCCGCGCGATCGCAGCGATTGTGCTGGCCGTCCTCGTCGCGATCGTTCCGTTGTCCGGCCGCTCGGCCGCGGCACGCACCGACCGGCGCGGCGCGGCGAACCTGCTGTCGGTCCCAGCGGCGGCAGCGGCACCCGTGTCGGCGGCGCTCGGGCGAGATGATCCCGCCTACCGGTTGCACGGACTCGCGGCCACGAACCCGGCCCAACGCCTGTCTGCACGGTTCGTGCCGGCGGGCGCCGTGATCACGGCCGGGTCGGCCCGTTTCTCGATCGGCCTGCGGGCATTCGGGCGCGGCCCCGCGCTGCGGCGGCTGCCGGCCCTCGCGCCCATCGCGGATGGCACCGAGGTCAGCTACCGGCGCGGCGCGCTGCGGGAGATCTGGCGCAACGGCCCGCTCGGTCTCGAGCAGAGCTTCGTGCTCGCGCGAGCGCCGGACGGCGCTGGACCGCTCGGCTTCTCCGTCGCCATCCCCGCCGGCGCGCGCCTCTCGGGCGACACGGTGCTGCTTCCCGGCGGGCTGCGCTACGCGGGCCTGCGGGCGACCGATGCGCGGGCCCGCTCGCTGCGGGCGTGGCTGGTGGCTGCGGCGCCGGGGCGGATCGTGATCCGGGTCAGCGACCGCCGTGCCACATACCCGATCACGGTCGATCCGTTCATCCAGCAGGCGGCGCTGACCGCCTCGGACGGTGTTGCGGGGTCCGCGCTCGGATGGTCCGTCGCGATCTCGGGGAACACGATCGTTGCGGGTGCCGAGCAGCTCAAGGGCACGAATCCCGGGCCCGGGGCCGTCTACGTGTTCACCGAGCCCTCGGGCGGTTGGGCCAACGCGACCCAGACGGCCAAGCTGACCGCCTCCGACGGCGCCCCCGGCGACGCGCTTGGTTCCTCGGTCGCGATCTCGGGCGACACGATCGTCGCGGGGGCGCCGGACAAGACCGTCGGCGGCAATGCCGACCAGGGCGCGTTGTACGTGTTCGTCAAGCCGAGCGGCGGATGGGCTGGCGCCACTCAGACCGCCGAGCTGACGGCGGCAGACGGCGCCGCCGCCGACTTGTTCGGCCGTTCGGTCGCGATCGCGGGCAACACGATCGTGGCGGGCTCCGACCCCCACCCGGTGGCCGGCGTTCAGGCTGCCGGCGCTGTGTACGTGTTCCAGCAGCCGGCCGGCGGGTGGGCCAGCGGCACGCAGACCGCGGAGCTGACTGCGTCCGGCGGCGCACCGAACGTTCACCTAGGCAGCCAGGTCGCGATCTCCGCCGACGGCGCGACCATCGCCGCCGGCGCGTTTGGCTATTCGACTAACCCAGCACTCACTGCCTTCCAGGGAGCGGTGTTCGTCTACGAGAAGCCCGCGAGTGGATGGGCGAACGGGACCCAATCGGCCCTGCTGACCGCCTCCGACGCCGGTGCGAGCGCGACGCTCGGCAACACCGTCGCGATCTCCGCCGACGGCGACACGATCGTCGGCGGAGCGCCGGGCTACCAGGTCCAGGGCGCGTCGGTAAGCGGGGAAGGCGCGCTGTACGTGTTCGTCAAGCCGGGCGGCGGGTGGGCAGACACCACCCAGGAAACCGCCCAGCTGACGGCGACAGACACCGTCTCCGGCAGCTTCCTCGGCGACGCCGTCGCAATCACCGGCGCCACCATCTACGGACTGGCGCCCGGCAGCTCGAGCCTTTACGAATTCGCCGAGCCGCCGAGCGGCTGGGCCACGACGTCGGAACCGGCCACGGCCCCGACCCCGGCACAGGCAGCCGATCGGACGGCCTACCCGATCGCGGCGGCGGGAGGCACGCTGCTCGTCGGTGGCCCGGCGAACACGGTCAACAACGCCGCCTTCCAGGGAGAGGTGTTCGTGCTCGGCGTCCCAGGCTCGTTCGCGACCCCCTCGATATCCGGCATCGCCCCGAGCTCCGGGGCCGTCGGCGGCGGCACGGCCGTGACGATCACGGGCACCAACTTCACCGGCGCCAGCGCGGTCACGTTCGGCGGGGTGCCGGCGACTTCGTTCTCGGTCGTGTCGGGGACCGAGATCGTGGCGACCTCGCCTCCTGGGTCGGCGGGGACCGCCGACGTGGTGGTCACGACGGCCGAAGGCTCGTCGCCGACCGTCGCGGCGGATGCGTTCACCTACGGGACGGGGAGCGGCGGGACCGGGGGTCGCGGGACCGGGGGTGGCGGGACCGGGGGTGGCGGAACCGGCACCGGTGGTGGCGGCGCAAGCGGTGGTGGCGGTGGTGTCGGAGCCGGTGGAGGTGGCGGCACCCCGAGCCCGGCAGGGCCGCCGGCGGCCACCTCGCCGCCGTCTCTCAGCGGCAGCGCCAAGGCCGGCGGCGTGCTGACGTGCTCGACGGGCACCTGGACCAATGACCCGACCGGCTTCAGCTACCAGTGGTACCTCGGCGGAACCCCGATCCAGGGCGCGACCTCGAGCACCTTCACAGTGCAGCCGGTCGATCAGCAGCTCGCGCTGACCTGCTCGGTGACCGCGTCCAACGCGAGCGGCTCCGGCGTCAGCACGATCACTGCAAGCATCCCGGTCCGGACTGTCAAGAACTGCCCGGCAGCCACAGGCACTCTGTCGGGGACGAGGCTCGGCCTCGTCAGGCTCGGGGAGACGCGCGCACAGGTGCGTCACGCGTACACCAAGAGCTCCGACCGCCACAAGCGCTACGAGGACTTCTTCTGCCTGACACCCATCGGTGTGCGAGTCGGCTACGCATCCTCGAAGCTGCTCGACACACTTCCCAGGCACGAACGCGCGGCGCTGACGGACCGGGTGATCTGGGCGTCAACCTCGAGCGCGTACTACACGCTCGACGGCATCCGGGTGGGGGCGACGGTGGCGGCAGCGGCCAAGGTGCTGAAGCTGACCGGCCCGCTCACCGTCGGCGCCAACGACTGGTACCTGGCCCCCAACGGGGGCAGCACGGCCGTCCTCAAGGTGCGCCACGGGATCATCAACGAAATCGGAGTCGGCGACCGAGCCCTCACGGCTACGCACAAGGCGCAGCTGACCTTCCTGAAGAGCTTCTCGTGACCGCCGGGGCCTAAGGGTGCAGGGGACGCTGCTGCTGGTCGCCGCCTGGCCGCTTCAGGTCCTGGCGCTGTTGCTCGCGCCGATCGCGGTCGTCCAGCCGATGCTGGCCGCGTTCCCGATCCCGCTGCTGCTGTTCGCGCGGTTCGGGCTGCGCGAGCACGTGACCCGGCAGGACCTCGCGGGCCTGGCGGCGATCACGGCGGGACTGATCCTGCTCGTCGCCGAGGCTCCCCGCCGAACGGTGCTCACCCCGTTCGCCTCCAGGCTGGCGCTTCCGCTCGCGCTGGTCGGCGCCGTGGCGCTCGCCGCGTATGCCTTCTCTCGCGCGGTGTTGATCGCGCTCTGGGCCGGTCTGGAGACCTGGGGCGGGGGCTCCGGGCGCGCCGCCATGCTCGCCGCAGGGCTCGCGCTCGTCGTGACGGGTGCGGCGATTCTCAGCCGCTCGGGCACCGCCGAGCGCGCGAAGCACCCGAGCGCCCGCTAGCAGCCAGCCCGCTGCTCGGTCAGAACGAGTCCGCGTCGAGCTCGACGTGGCCGTTGGCCGCGAGCCAGCGGACCGACTCGTGCAGGGCCTGGAGCGAGGTGTACCGCGGCCGGTATCCGAGGATCTCGCGAGCGCGGTCGATGCTGGCCGCGACGCCTCGACCGACGTGATCGAGCGTGATCCGGGCGTGCTCGGCGCCGACGCGGCGTTCGAACTCCGCCCAGTCGACGAGCTCGATCATCGGCTTGCGACCGAACCACCCGGCGACGCCCTCGGCCAGGCCTCGCAGCGTCATCGCCTGCTCGGCGACCACGTGGAAGCTCGACCCGATCGCGGCGGGGCGGCCGAGCGCCAGTTCGAACGCCTGCGCCACATCGTCGGCGTGGACGTGGTGAAGGACGCCCAGCCCGAGGTCGGGCAGCGCCAGCGGCTCACCGCTCGCCAGCCGCCGCCACACGTCCAGGTCCACGTTCCCGGCCGGCGTGATCGACGGCCACGGGCCGGTGATGTGACCGGGATGCAGCACCACGCTCGGTACACCGCCGCCGAGCGTCTCGCGATGCAGCAATGACTCGATCGCGACCTTGCCGGCGCCGTACTCGCCGAACGCGGTCCGCGGCTCGTCTTCGGTGACCGGCACGCGTGCGGCCGGACCGTGGACCCAGATCGTGCCGCAGTGCAGCAGCAGCGGGCGCGTCGCTCGCAACGCCTCCACCAGCTGCCGTGCCGACTCGGGCGTGAAGCACAGCATGTCGACGACGGCGTCCGCCGCCAGCGCCGCGATGCGCTCGCCGAACACCCCGGCCGCGTCCTCGCGCTCCCGGTCGACCGTGACCCGCTCGACCGACGGCCACTCGGCCGCCGCGACGTACGGATCGCGCTGGCCGCGGGTGAGCGCCACGACCTCGTGCCCTGCCCTGACCAGGCGCGGGACGAGGTAGCTGCCGACGTGGCCCGTGGCACCGATCACGACGACGCGGCTCATCGCCTGCAGCGTAATGCGCGACGATGCGCGACGAGCTGCACCCCACACCGGTTCGCGCCGGTGGATCGGCTCAGGGGCGCACGGTGGACGCGACCGCCGGCCACGCGAACGCGGAGATCGCGATTCGACCGGCTGCGTCGACCGCGAGGTCGGGCTGGATGGAGATGACGCCGTCTGCCGGGGTCGGCTTCAGCAGGCCTGCTCCAGGTCCGGCGGCGATCTCTCGACGCGCTGACCACGATGTCCGAGTGGTTCGCTCCCGGTTCCGGGCAGCTGCGCCCGCTGTCGTCGGTTAGCCCCGGATACACGCGGGTCTGACGGGCGAGGGCGACATCGACGGACCCCGCCCCGGCCGCCGACCGGCACAACCGCGCCAGCATCGGCCCCGCGACCACACCGTGTGCAGCCGTGCCGCCATACGCAGCCGATCTGCACCACCCCGACGGCAAGCCTCGGTGCTGTCGACCTTGTGCGGTTTCCGGCCACCCGAACGCGGATCACGGGCCTGCAGGCCGACCCGCACGGTCCTCCGGCATCCACAACCGACCGCTCGTGGCCTGCACGCAGGCCGCGGATCACCCACGCGATCCCGACCCGCGGGCGAGTGTGGCCACGTGCTCGCCGCCGCGTCGCAGCCGCCGGACGATCGCGCCCGACCCGACAAGCACTGCCAAGGTGATCGATCGCGCGACCAGCACCGATCGCCGTGGCTGGGCCCCTGCCGGCGCAGGACCAGATGGGGACGACCGCTGCGACCACGTGCGATGATCTGCTGTGATGTCCGGCGAGGACAGCGGCGAGAGCTTCGAGGACCTGGTGCGATCCGCCGCGAGCGAGCTCGGCCGATCGCTCGAGCGGGCGATCGACGGGCTCGACGTGGAGGTCGCGGCCCGCTCGGTCGGCATCGATCCGGACACCGTCCGGGCGTGGGCCGATGCCGCGAGCGGTTGGTTGCGGACCCAACTCGACGATCTCGGAGAGGAGCTTGGTACGAGTGCCGCCGCGATGCAGCGCGCCCTGACGCCGAGGGACCGGCTGACCGGCACCACAGCGGACCCCTTGGACCTTCCCGACGATCAACAGGGCACGGCGCTGGCGGCGCTCTCATCCGGGCGCTGGATCCTCGAGCCCGGGACCGACGCACTCGTCGCGGCCGGCGACGGTCCCGCACCCCGCGACGGGCTCGGCACCGCGCTCGAGCTGCGCATCCGCGACTGGATCACGGTCGACGGTCATCTGACGATCGCGGGCCAGCACGCCCTCACGCGCTGGCTCGACGCGGCCGCGCGGCGTTCTTCGCCCTAGGCCTAGGGAACCGATACCAGCGCGATCGCCGAGGAGTAGCCCCGGCGAGCCCGACCGAAGGCAGGGTGCGCCGGGAGCTCTTCGTGAAGCGCGACAGGGCAGACGCCGCGCGAAACGAACGGCCCCGAGCGCACCCCGGAGCGACCGTCAGGCGAGCACAGGCGAGAGCTCAGCCTCGAGCCGCTTCTTCGGATACGCCCCGATCACCCGCTTGGCCTCCTGGCCGTGGCGGAACAGGATCAGCGTCGGGATCGAGAGGACGT
>DAHUYL010000210.1 GCA_027315255.1 Solirubrobacterales bacterium
TCGTGTCGACGCTGTCGGTCGAGGCGTCCGCCTCGGTGATCGCCTCGCGCAGGGCGCAGGGTCCGGGCGTGCAGGGCGTCGTCGCACCATCCCCGACGTCCGGGCTTACCGTGAAGTTGACCGCGAGCGCCGGGGAGGCGCCGGCGGCGAGGATCGCGAGCGTCGCAACGGTCGCGGCGGTCAGCGAAGCCGGCCAGCGGTGCCGACGGCAGCGCTGGCGGAGGTCAGACCGGGCGCTCGCCATCTCGGTCCAGTCCCAGTTCCCGGACCCGGCCGCCACTCGCCTCGCGCTGCAGCGCGGCGATCGCCTCCTGCAGTCCCCCGAGCAGCTGAAGCCAGCCGGTGAACCCGTGCGATTCGAGGCCGTCCACCGTGATGCTGCCGGCGATCGGATCGTCGACCGCCGTCAGGTCCACCGTGAAGCGGCCTCGTAGCGCGCTTGGGTTGTCCTCCACAGCCCCCATGGCGCCGCACTCTGCACGAGACTCGGCCCGATGTCGTCGTGGTCGCTACCACGATCTTTTCGTGGGCTGCACGCGCCTGCCTGATTCTCAGCCTCTAGTCCAGGTTGAGTGATCTGGAATTTTCGGTCACACTCGTCGGAGCGCCCCTACGCTTGCGACCGTGAACTGGGGCGCGGGGCTGCTCGAGCGGCAGCGGGAACTGGAGACGATCGACGCGCGGATCGCCGGGGCGCGAGCGGGCGATGGCGGCGTGATTCTGATCGAGGGTGCGCCGGGACTTGGCAAGACGAGCCTGGCGGCGGCGGCCAGCCGGGCCGCCGCCGCCGCAGGCATGCGCGTCCTCCGTGCCGCGGGCGCCGAGCTCGAGCAGGACCTCGGGTGGGCGGTCGCCCGCGAGCTGCTGCACGAGCCGCTCTCCGGTCCGGCGGCGACGCGGCTGCTGACCGGCGCCGCACGGGCCGCCGCGCCGCTGTTCGACCCCGTGCCGCCGGAGGCAGCGGGCGACTCGGCCGGCGCGATCATGCACGGGCTCTACTGGCTGATCGCCGACCTCGCGGCCGAGCAACCCGTGGCGATCGTCGTGGACGACTTCCATTGGGTCGATGCCGCGTCGGCCCGATGGCTGGCGTACCTCGGACGGCGCCTGGCGGATCTGCCGGTCCTTGCCGTGGTGGCGTCGAGGCCCCTGCCGGCGTCCCGGGCATGGGCAGCGCTCGCGCGGAGCGGACCAGTGCTCGCGCCGGCGCCGCTCAGCCCCGATGGCACCCATGCGCTCGTCGCGGCAAGGCTCGGCGACGAGGCCAGCCCTGAGCTGGCGGATGCATGCCACGAGGCGACCGCCGGCAATCCGTTCCTGGTCGTCGAGTTGCTCGCGACCGTTGGCGTCACCACGAGCCAGACCCCGGAGCAGATCCGCGCGCTGCGGCCGGAGACGATCCGCCGTTCGGTGCTCCTGCGCCTGGCACAGCTCGGCGCGCACGCCACCGACCTGTGCTTCGCGATCGCGGTGCTCGGCCACGAGGCGACGGTCGCGCTTGCCGCCAGGCTTGCGTCGTTGCCGGGCGATGCGGCTGCCGGCGCCGCCGACGCCCTGCTGCTGGCCGGCGTGATCCGGGCCGACCCGAGGCTCGAGTTCGGTCACCCCGTGATCCGCGGCGTGGTGCAGAGCGAGATCCCGCCGGCACAGCGCGCCGCGTGGCACCGCCGCGCGGCGGAGCTGCTGTCCGAGCGCGGTGCGACACCCGCAACGCTTGCACCGCACCTGCGCGCGAGCGAGCCGGACGCCGACGCATCGGTGGTGCTCGCGCTGCGGGCGGCGGCGACGGATGCACTGGCGATCGGCGCGCCGGAGATGGCGGTGAGCTGCCTGCGGCGCGCGCTCGCCGAGCCGCCGCCGGCGGGTGAGCTCGCAACGCTGCTGCTCGAGCTCGGTCGCGCCGAAGGTCTGATCGGCGCGCCCGAAGCGGTCGAGCACCTGCAAGCCGCGCTCGCGCACGCCGGCGACGCACGCGAGCGTGCGCAGGTCGCGCTCACGGTCGCGCCGCTGCTGATCGGGCGCGGCCAGGTGGGTGAAGCCGCCCGCCTGTGTCACGACACGGCGCGGGAGTTGCCCCTCACCGATCGTGACCTGCAACTGGAGCTGCTCGCGTGCGCGCGGATCGCGGAGGGCCAACAGAGTCACCTGGACTCGACCCGGCTCGATCGCCTGCATGCCGAGGTCGCGACGCTCGCCGGCGAGACCCGAGGCGAGCGGATGCTGCTGGCGGCGATCGCGAACGTGCGGCTGCGCCTGCCGCTCCCGGAGATCGCGGAGCTGGCAGAACGGGCACTGTCGGGGACGCGGTTGCTGGACGAGCTGACGGCCGATTCGCAGCAGTTCTGGACGGCCGCCAGCACGCTGCTGTTCGCCGAGCGCTACGACGTGTACGCGCAGCTGATCCGCGCGGCCGCCGATGAGAGCAGGCAGCGCGGCTCGCCCCGCGGCTACGGTCATTGCGTGTGCTTCGGCACCGTCCTCGCCTACCGGCTGGGACGGCTCGACGAGGCGCTCGACGCCGGGAGGCGCGCAGCTGCGCTGTTCGCCGACGATCCGCTGCTCGCCTGCTTCTCGCTCAGCTTCCTGCTCGAGGCGCTGATCGATCGCGGCGCGCTCGGGGAGGCGCACAGCCGGCTTGAAGCGGCCGGCACGACCGCGCTGCCCGACTCGATCGCGGCCGGGATGCTGCGCGGCAGCCGGGCGCGGCTGCTCCGCGCCCAGGGCAACCCCGCCGCCGCGATCGAGGAGCTGAGCGCGATCGCGCCCTGCTTCGACGGCGTCCCACCCGTGTTCTGGCCGTGGCACGCCGAGGCGGCGCTGGCGGCTGAGGCAGCCGGCGAGCGGGGGCGCGCGGTCGAGCTCGCGCGTGCAGGCCTCGAGGCCGGCGAGCTGGCGGGCTCTCGCTGGGCGCAGGCGCTCGCGCTGCATGCGCTGGCGCTGGCCGAGGACTCGCTCGAGCCGCTGCGGCGAGCCGAGGCGCTCACCCGCGGCTGGCCGACGCTGCTCGAGCGCGCGCGGGTGCTGGCCGAGCTCGGCGCCGGACTGCGCCGTCGCGGCCGCTCGCGCGAGTCCGAGCCGGTGCTGCGCGAGGCGCTCGAGCTCGCCGACCGCTGCGGCGCCCTCCCGATCGCCGAGCGGGCGCGTGAGGAGTTGCGGATCGGGACGGGCGCGCGGCCGCGGCGCGCACAGCGGTCCGGCGTCGACTCGCTGACACCGAGCGAGCTCCGCGTGAGCCGCATGGCGGCAGGCGGGTCGACCAATCGTGAGATCGCCCAGGCGCTGTTCATCTCGCTGCGGACCGTCGAGACCCATCTGACGCGGGCCTACCAGAAGCTGTCGATCGGGACGCGCGAGCAACTCGGACCCGCGCTCGGCGTCGCCGCTGCCAACGGCCACCCGCCCGAGCTCGCCGCGGCGGCTCCGGCGGCGGGCCGCGGTCAGCCGCAGTGGCCCGGTCAGCCGCCGGCGTCGAACCGGTAGCCGACTGTCCGGACGGTCACGATCGGAACGGGTGAGCCCGGACGGGCGAGCTTGCGACGGAGGTAGCCGACGTAGACGTCGACCACGTTGGTGCCAGGGTCGTAGTCGTAGCCCCACACCGCGCGCAGGATCTGTTCACGCGAAAGGACCCGGCCCGAGTTGCGGATCAGATAGCTCAGCAGCTCGAACTCGGTGCTCGACAGCCGGACCGCCTCGCCGGCGCGGCGAACCTCGCGCCTGAGCAGGTCGAGCTCGACGTCCCCGCCGGTCAGGCGCGTCGCGGCTCCGCCGGCGGCGACGCGGAGGTGGACGCGGATCCGGGCAGCCAGCTCGCGCAGCGCGAACGGCTTCGTGACGTAGTCGACGAAGCCCGCCTCCAGTCCGGCCACCCGGTCGTCCACCTCGCCGCGAGCGGTCAGGGCGATGACGGGCAGCGTCGGTTTGCTCTCCCTGATCGTCGCCAGCACCTCGAGCCCGCTGCGGCCTGGGAGCATCAGGTCCAGCACGACCAGGTCGAACTGCTTCGTGAGCGCCTTCTCGGTGCCGGCGATCCCGTCGAGCGCGGTCGTGACCTCGAACCCGTAGCTCGCCAGCCCGCGGTCGAGGAAGTCGACGATCCCCGGCTCGTCCTCGACCACGAGGATCGCGCCGGTGCTCACCTCGCCGGCAGCCGCGCCCGTCGCGGAGGCCTGCTCGCTCACTTGGCGTACTCGACGGCGCGAGACTCGCGGATCACCGTGACCTTGATCTGGCCCGGATACTCGAGCTCCTTCTCGATCTCGCGAGCGATCTCGAACGACAGCAGCGTCGCGGCGTCGTCGTCGATCTCGCCCGGCACGACCATCACGCGGATCTCCCGGCCGGCCTGCATCGCGTAGACCTTGTCCACGCCCGCATGGCGCGTGGCGATCCGCTCCAGGTCGCGCAGCCGCTTGACGTACTGCTCGAGCGACTCGCCGCGGGCGCCGGGACGGGCCCCGGACAGCGCGTCCGCCGCCTGCACGATCACCGCCTCGATCGTCTGCGGCTCGACCTCGTTGTGGTGTGCCTCCATCGCGTGGGCGACCGCCTCGCTCTCGCCGTAGCGGCGGGCGAGCTCACCGCCGACGAGTGCGTGCGGCCCTTCGACCTCGTGGGTTACGGCCTTGCCGAGATCGTGCAGCAGCGCCGCCCGGCGCGCGGTCTTGGCGCCCGCGCCGAGCTCTGCGGCCATCATCGCCGCCAGGCGCGACACCTCGATCGAATGCGCCAGCACGTTCTGGCCGTAGCTCGTGCGGAACTTGAGGCGTCCCAGGAGTCTGACGAGTTCCGCGTGAAGTCCCTGCACGCCCGCCTCGAAGGCGCCCTCCTCGCCGGCCTCGATGATGTGCGCCTCGAGCTCGGACTTGGCCTGGTAGTACATCTCCTCGATCCGCGCCGGGTGGATGCGACCGTCCTGGAGCAGCTTCTCGAGCGTCAGCCGGGCGATCTCGCGCCGCACCCCGTCGAACCCCGACAGCACGACCGCGCCGGGCGTGTCGTCGATGATGAAGTCGACGCCGGTGAGGTTCTCGAGCGCGCGGATGTTGCGGCCCTCGCGGCCGATGATCCGGCCCTTCATGTCGTCCGAGGACAGCTGCACGACCGAAACCGTCGTCTCGGCGGCGTGACCGGCTGCGAGCCGCTGCATGCAGACCGACAGGATGTTGCGCACGCGGCGCTCGGCCTCGCGACGGGTCTCCTCCTCGATCTGGCGGATTTTGCGAGCGGCCTCGTGGCGCGCGTCGTGCTCGACCTGCTCGAGCAGGAGCTGCTTGGCGCGCGTCGCGGACAGCCCTGCGATGCGCTCCAGCTCGCGCATCAGCTCGCGGCGGTCGCCGTCGAGCGCCAGGCGGCCCTCGGCGAGCTCGGCCTCGCGCAGCTCGACGGCCTGCTCGCGCCGCACGAGCTCGGCGCTGAACTCGCGGCCACCGCCGTTCGATGGCGCCGTCTGCGGCACGAGCGCCGAGGACTCGACTGGTTCGAGCGATGCGGAAGACCCGCGCCGCTCCGATGCTTCCCCTCCGGCAGCCGATCCGGGGGTGTCCGCGCGTCCGCCCACGGCCAGCCCGGCACGGCGGCCCGTGACGTTCGCGTAGACGGCTGCCGCCAACACAATCCCAACCGCGATCAGCGCTGCGGCAGCGATGATGTCCATGGTCGTTCCTCTCCGGCGGGCCCTCGACTGCGCAGGGCCCTTGACTGCGATCTTCGGTTGTCAGGAGCGACCGAGCGGCCCGTCCGGGCGCACGCTACCGATCCTGTCGGGAAGCGCAGCGCTCCCCGGCTGCGGCGATCAGGCGACGGGCTATGTGGTGGGCGGGCCGCAGCGCGGCCCTGGGGATCTTGCCGTCAACGCTGTTCCGGTGTCGAAGTTGTGTTGGATTTGCTGGATCTTTCGGCGGCCAGGCAGGCCGTTCGTTCGCTTAGGACCATCCTAGTACCGGTTGCGACAAGGCGCAACGGCGGCAACGCCCGAGCCGGCTATTCGCCGGCGGCCCAAGCCCGCACTGCGTCGCCCGCAAGCTCGGGCTCATAGCCCTTGCGGACGAGCATCGCGAATGCCCGCTCACGGTCGCGACGATCGCTCGCCGGGTGCCGGTATCGCCGCACGAGCTGCTCGCGCGCACGTTCGAGCTCACCGGCATCGGCACCACCTGCCCGGTCGCCGCTGCCGTTCGAAGGAGCTGCCAGCGTCGCCTCGATCAGCTCTGCCTCGACCCCGCGAACGCGCAGCGTACGAGCGATCCGCTCCCTCCCCCAGCCCTCGAGCTCGCGCTTGTCCTCGACGAACAGGCGCGCGTAGCGGGCGTCGTCGAGGTAGCCGAGCTCGGTCAGGACGGCGACGGCGGTGTCGGCCTCGGCGGCGCCGACCCCCGCCCGCTGCAGGCGCGCGCGCACTTCGGCGACCGTCCGCTCGCGGCGGTTGAGATCGGCGAGCGCGACCTGCAGCGCGCGTTCAGGCAGCCCGGACCCGCGCTCAGGCAGCCCGGACCTCATCGCCGTCGTGTTCCCCGACCGCCTGGAGAGGCGGAGCCTCGTGGTCGCCCTCGAGCGCGTTGACCGGGCCCTTGCCGATGCCGAGCGCGGCATAGACCTTGGCCTCGATCTCCTTGGCGATCTCCTGGTGCTCGTCGAGGAACGCCTTCGCGTTGCCGCGCCCCTGCCCGAGCCGCTCCTCGCCGTAGGAGAAGAACGAGCCCGACTTGGTGACGATGTCGTGCTCGATCCCGTAGTCGAGCAGGCACCCCGAGGTCGAGATCCCGCGACCGAACTCGATGTCGAATTCCGCCTGCTTGAACGGCGCGGCCACCTTGTTCTTGACGACCTTGACCCGGACCCGGTTGCCGACCGCCTCGGTCCCGTCCTTGAGCGTCTCGATCCGCCGGATGTCGAGCCGCTGGGAGGCGAAGAACTTCAGCGCGCGGCCACCCGGCTGGGTCTCCGGCGAGCCGAACATCACGCCGACCTTCTCGCGGATCTGATTGGTGAACACGCACAGCGTCTGCGTGCGGTTGAGGTTGCCGGCGAGCTTGCGCATCGCCTGCGACATCATCCGCGCCTGCACGCCGACCGTCTGATCGCCCATCTGGCCCTCGAGCTCGGCACGGGGAGTCAGCGCCGCGACCGAGTCGACCGCGATCACGTCGACCGCGCCCGAGCGGATCAGCATGTCGACGACCTCGAGTGCCTGCTCGCCGTAGTCCGGCTGGGAGACGAGCAGCTCGTCGATGTCGATCCCGATCTGCTGGGCGTAGAGCGGGTCCATCGCGTGCTCGGCGTCGACGAACGCACAGACGCCTCCGAGCTTCTGGGCCTCGGCGATGATGTGGTAGACGAGCGTCGTCTTGCCCGAGGACTCCGGTCCGAAGATCTCGATGATCCGGCCGCGGGGTACGCCGCCGATGCCGAGCGCGAGGTCGAGCGAGAGCGCGCCGGTCGAGATCGCATCGACGGCAACGCGCGCGCCGGGATCGCCCATCCGCATCACCGTGCCCTTGCCGAACTGGCGCTCGATCTGGGTCAGAGCGCCCTGGAGGGCGGCCTGACGCTTGGCGTCGGACTTCGCGTCCGTGGCAGCAGCGGCCCGCCCGCCCGCCCCGTTCTGTTCGCTCATTGCTCGCGTGGCTCCTTGTCTCATGCCCTGGAACCGCCCACGGTAGGGATCGGGGCGGACGGAACTGGCTGGGAGACCCACGCTACGACCAGGGCCTGCGACCGAACAAGACATGTTCGTGCCGCTCTGTGGCGACTCTGCGCCGAAACTGTGACGGTCGGGCCGGACGAGGCCGGACCCCGCGTCGGGCCCGACCGGATCCGGATGGTGCTCAGTCGGTCAGCGCCGACAGCGCCGCGCGCGCGCTCCGCCACCGCTCGCGCAGCAGCACGACCGCCTGCGCGTCGACCGGCACCGGCGGGCGGTCGGCACGAGGGGGGTTGTCGAGCCCGGCGGCGATCTCGACCACCCTGTCCGCCCCGATCATCCGGCCGGTGTTGCGGATCCGGTGCGCCGCGGCGGCGGCTCGCGCCTGGTCCTGGTCGCGCGCGGCGGCGTCGAGCTCGACCAGGTCGCGCTCCACCTCGGCGCTCATCTCGAGCACCAGCCGCTGTAGCTCGGGCGCCGCGAACAACCGATGCAGCTCCTCGAGGCGGACCGGGTCGAGCCGGTCGTCGCGGTCTCCCCCGTCCCGCTCGGCCCAGTCCCGGCGCCCGCCGCCGGCGTGCTGTCCCGAGTTCGCCGGCGGCACCCCAGCCGCCGGCGGCGCCTCGGTGCTGCCGGGCTCCTCGCCCGCCCGCGGCAACCATCGCTCCAGGATCGCGTCGAGCGACGCGAGCGAGATCGTCTTGGTGAGGTAGTCGTCCATCCCCGCCTCCAGGCACCGTTCGCGCGAGCCCTCGAGCGCACCCGCCGTCATCGCCACGATCGGAACCCGCCCGGTCCGCGCGAGCGCGCCGGCCTGCTCGAGGCGCCGGAGCTCCCGGGTCGCCGCGAACCCGTCGCGCACCGGCATCTGGCAGTCCATCATGATCAGGTCGTAGTCGCGTTCGCGCACCAGCGCGAGCACCTCGTCGCCGTTGGCGGCGTGCTCGGCGACGTGGCCACGGCGGCGGAGCATCCGCTCCATCAACATCCAGTTGAGGTCCAGGTCCTCGGCGACCAGGATCCGGCGCCCGCCCTGCCGCTCGGCCGAAGCCGCCGGCGCCGGCGCCGCACCGCATGCCTGAGCGCGGGCGCCGGACGCCGCCACTCGACCGACCGCCGTGACTGCGGACCCCTCCCCCGGCCCCGCCATGACGGCGGCGATCGCGTCGAGCAGGCGCGCTCGCCGCACCGGCTTGCCGACTCGCATCGCGATCCCGAGCACCGGATCGGACGCGCGTGCCAGGGAGCTCGAGCTCAGCAGGATCACCCGCGCCTGCCGCAGGTTCCCGTCGGCCGCGATCGCGCGCGCGAGCTCGAGCCCGCTCTCGCCGTCGAGGTTCAGATCGAGCAGCACGATTGCGAACGGATCGCCGCAGGCCGCCGCGTCGCGCAGCGCGCTCAGCGCGTCGTGGACGCCGGCGGCGGCGAGCGGACGCATCGCCAGCCCCAGACCGGTCCCGCCGAACTGGCGCGTGGTCCCCGGGTCACCCTGGACGAACGGCTCGAACAGGCGCTGAAGCTGCTCGGGATCGATCCCGATGCCGGTGTCGCGCACCTCGAAGTCGACGAGCAGCCGCTCGGGCGTCCGCGATGCGAGCGACACCTCGACGGTGACCTCGCCCTCGGGGGTGAACTTGACCGCGTTGGACACGAGGTTCTGGAGGATCTGCGCGACCCGGGTGCGGTCGCCGCGGACGGTCCGGGGAACGTCGGCATCGAGGAACGATTGCAGCTCGATGCTGTTCGTCCGGGCCGCCGTCGCCATCAGGTCGCACACCGCCTCGACGGTATCGTGCAGGTCGAAGTCCACCTGCTCCAGCTCGAGCCGGCCGGCCTCGATCTTGGCGATGTCGAGCACGTCGCCGACCACCGTCATCAGCGCCTCGCTCGATGAGCTGGCGAGGTCGACGAGCGTCCGCTGCTCCTCGTCCAGCGGCGTCTCGGCCAGCAGCGTCAGCGTCCCCAGCAGGCCGTTCAGCGGGGTCCTGATCTCGTGGCTCATGTTGGCGACGAAGTTGGACTTCATCGCCGACGCCTCCTCGGCGACGGTGAGCGCGCTCGCAAGCCGCTCGTGGGTGCGCGCCAGCTCGGAGGTGCGGGCCTCGGTCGAGCCGGCCATCGCGTTGAACGCGTCGGCGAGCAGGGCGACCTCGCCCTGGCCGGTACGCGGAACCCGCGCCGACAGATCGCCGCGGGCGAACCGCGCGGCGGCGCCGGCGACCATCCTGATCGGCCGCAGGATCCTGCGGACCAGGAACCCGACCAGGCCCAGCTCGAGCGCCAGCGAAAGCGCCAGCCCGACCCCGGCGATCGGCAGCGCGCGCGCCACCTCCGCGTCGATCCGCGACCGGCGCGTCGTCCGCACCCACAGCAGCCCACTCGCGAACGAGTCGAACTGCTGCTCCAGCGACGCGGTCAGCGGCGCTGCCGTCCCGCGCCGCAGGCTGCCCGAGACGGCCGCCGCGAGCGCGCGTGCCTGTACTCGCGAGCTGCCCGCGGGCGCGTCGGCGATCAGCCTCCGCAGCTCGGCCGGGATCTGTCCCGACCGCTCGCCCAGCGTCCGCTCGGCGAGGTTCACCTCGAGCATCAGCGCGTCGAGCTGCGCGTCGGTCGTGCGGCGGACGGCGTGGACCGAGCTGTGCAGCGACAGCAGCGTCAGCAGCAGCACGACGAAGATCGAGGCCACCAGCAGGGTTCTGATTGCAAACAGGCCGATGACCGGACCTGTGAGGCTCCTCGCCCGCACAACGGAATCGAATCTATCGGGCGCCGGCGCCGTCTCGGCGAATCTGCGTCCAATCCGCGCTCAGACGGACCGTGGCGTCAGCAACGCGCCGAGCCGCCGGGGTCCGGCAGCTGACGCTCGCCGCGACCCGTCAGGGGTTCCTGTCGGGCCTGGACACGATCCTCGAGATCGGGGCCGCGTTCGCGCTGGTGGGTGCCGTCCCGGCGCTCTGGCTGGTGCGCGAGCACGAGATCGAGCGCGACGCCCCAGCCGGGCTGGCCGCCCACTCCGAGCTCGAGTACGTCGCGGTCTGACGGCTGCTGGCGAGGTTCAGCCACGCAGCGGGCCTGAACCTCGCCACCGTCGCGGCGGGGACGCCGGTGGGCGCAGGCTTGCAGCCGCCAAGCGGGCCAACGCTTCTTGACACGGCACTAGCCGGTACCCGCCAGCGGCACCTCGGCGAGCGGCTCGTACCGCGCCCCGCCCCCGCCACCGCCACCGCCACCGCCACCGAGGTGTGAGCGCATCAGCACGACGGCGCCCCCGCCGAACCGCAGCGGCGGCGGCGGGTCCAGCTCGCCGAGCCCGCGCCGGTCCACTCGCGCGCCGCGGCGGACCCGGCAGACGGTCACGTGCGGGCGGAACGGCCGCGCCTCCGGTACGTAGGCCCCGATCGCCGCCAGCGCGCGGGCAACGCGCGACTGCACCCCCCGCAGCTCACCATCCGGGTCGCCGATCGCGACGGCGAGCACCCGGGGCGGCCGCCCTCCGAGCCACGCCGGCTCGCCCAGCACGAGCCCCTCGACCGCCCCCACGTCGAGCAGCGCGCCGGCGCACGCGCGGACGATCGCGCCGACCTCCGCGGCGGGCCGCATCCCGAGGAAGCAGAGCGTCACGTGCAGCGCTTCGCGCGCGACCGGCCTCAGCCCATCCCGGCCGGCGAGCGTCGCCTCGCGCCAGCGCTCGAGCGCGTCGCGAACCTCCCCTGGCAGCTCGAGCGCGACGAACAGCCGCCACTCGGTCAGGTCCGCTCCCCGCCCAGCGCCGAAGCGATCATGTGCAGCGCGACGGTCGTGGCGCGGTCGCGGATGTCGGCGCGGCCCCCCGGCAGCCGGGAGCTGCGCGTCAGCGACCTCCCGCCCGGCCCCTGCACCGAGAAGCAGACGAGCCCGACCGGCTTCTCCTCGGTTCCGCCATCCGGCCCCGCGATCCCGGTCACACCGACCCCGACGGACGCACCGAAGCGCTCCCGTGCGCCCGCGGCGAGCGCCTCCGCGACCTCGACGGAGACCGCCCCGAACGACTCGATCAGCGCCGGATCGACCCCCACCAGCGAGATCTTGGCCTCGTTGCCGTAGGCGACCACGCCCCCGGCGAAGTACTCGGAGGCCCCCGCGAGGTCCGTCAGCCGCCCGGCCAGCAGCCCGCCCGTGCACGACTCGGCGACGGCGATCGTCTCGCCCGCCAGCAGCGCCGCCACCTGGCGGTCGATCGTCGCGCCGTCGCGCGAGAACAGCCGGCCTGCGTGCCGTTCCGCGATGAACGCGACCAGCCGCTCGTAGTCGGCCTCGTCCCCGGGCTCGTACCGGGTCGAGACCTCGATCTCGCCGCGCCGCAGGCAGGTGGTGATCTCGAGCGACCCGAGCCCGACCCCCGCCGCGTCGGCATGGCGCAGCGTGTTGGCGATCTCCGACTCCGGGATCCCGAACAGCCGCAGGATTCCTCGCCGGTACTCGGTCGCGCCGGCGATCGCCGCACGGAACGCGTCGGTCCGGACCGCCATCTCCCACATCGCGTGCAGCTCGCGCGGCGGCCCCGGCAGCACCACGATCGTCGGCCCCGCGGGCCGCCCGCCGTCATCCGCGGACCCGGCCGGCGGGACGACCAGCCCCGGCGCCGTCCCAACCGGCTCGAGCACGGTCGCGCCGCGCGGGATCACCGCCTGCTTGCGGTTCGAGGCGCGCACGGCGGCCTCGTCGAGCTCGGGCCAGCGCGACATCAGCGGCCGCAGGATCTCGGCGATCCGCTCCTCGAGCGCATCTTCGAGCACCATCTCGCGACCGGCGAAGCGCCCGACGACCTCGGCGGTGAGGTCGTCGGCGGTCGGCCCGAGGCCGCCGCTCGTGACGATCAGCGCAACCCCCGCGGCGGCCATCCGCTCGAGCGCCGCCTCGAGGTCCGCGGGGCGGTCGCCGACCACCTCGATCATCGCCACGTCGACCCCGAGGTCGGCCAGGCGCTCCGACAGCCACGGGCCGTTGCGGTCGGTGATGATCCCGGTCAGCACCTCGGTGCCGGTCACGAGGATGCCCGCCCGGACGGCAGCGCGGCCGGTGTAGACGGCGGCGTCGCTCATCCCGGTGCGCAGGTCGGTTCGGTGCCGGCGGCGAGCGTCGTGACCCCGGCCGGCGTCACCTTCAGACCGATCGCGGTGCTGGAGCTGGCGAGCGGATACCGCTTGCCGTTGGCGGTCACGGTCGCCCCTGCGTTGCCGAGGTTGACGAGCAGCACCTTGCCCGTGGCGGTCGGGACGGTCTCGCCGGCGGTGAAGTCGCGTGCGGCGAACACGGGCGTCGCGGTGCCGTGCTCGACCCGCTCGACGCAGATCCAGACGATCGTGGTCGGCGTGATCTGAAGGCTGGCGGTGCTCGGCGCGGGCGGCGTCGTGGTCGTCCGCTGAGCGGTCGTCCTCGGGGTCGTGGGCGTCGTCGTCCCGCTGTTGCGGGTGGTCGCGCCACCGTTCGTGCGGTGCCTGTGGTGGATGTCGGTGCGGCTCGCCGGCGGTGGCGTCGTGTTGCGGCCGCCGCCGCTGTTCTTGCCGTCCAGGTACAGCGCGACGACGACCCCGACGAGCACGACCGAGATCAGCGCCCACGGGGGGATCAGGGGCCCGCCCGCCGGGCCCGGTGTCCGCGGCGGCCGCTGCGTCCGCGCCGGGCGCTCCCGCTCGCGCTCGCGTGCACGCGCCCCGGCGGCGCGCTGGTCGTGCGCGTCGTGGCGCTCGGAGCGTCGCTTGAACTCGTCGACGAGCAGCCGGCTGTCGAGTCCGAGGTAGTCACCGTACGTCCGCAGGAAGCTCTTGACGAACACCGGGCCCGGGAGCAGGTCCCACTCCTCGTTCTCGAGCGCGCGCAGGTACTTCGCACGGATCTTGGTGGACGCCTCGACCTCGGTGATGTCGATCCGCGCCCGCATCCGCGCCTCCCGCAGGGACGATCCAATCTCTGCCATCTCCTGCAAGGCTACGCCTCGATCACCGCCAGAAGCCCGGCGTTCACCGACCGCAATCAGCCGCCGCCATCCTCCAGCCCGTCCTGATCGCCACCCGAGGAGGGCGGCCGCGGGGATGGTGGGGACATCTCACCGAGGTGCTGGAGGATGCGGGGGACGTCCGCCTCGGCGATCAGCACCTGGCGGGGCTTCGAGCCCTCGTAGCCGGAGATGATCCCGCGGCGCTCGAGCATGTCGATCAGGCGACCCGCGCGCGTGTAACCGAGGCGGAGCCGGCGCTGCAGCATCGAGGTGGAGGCGGTGCCCATCGAGGCGACCAGCGAGATCGCCTCCTCGAGCAGCGGGTCCTCGTCCGGGTTGAACTCCTCCTCGCCCGACCCGCTGCGGCCGTCGTCGTCTGACTCGACCTCCTCCAGCAGCTCCTCGCGGAACTCGGGCTCTCCCTGGCGGCGCCAGGCCTCCGTCAGCTGCGCGATCTGCGCCTCGTCGACGAACGCGCCCTGGATCCGCTGCAGGCGGCTCGAGCCGACCGGCGAGAACAGCATGTCGCCCTGCCCGAGCAGCGACTCGGCGCCGTTCTGGTCGAGGATCACGCGCGAGTCGGTCTGCGAGGAGACCGCGAACGCGATCCGCGACGGGACGTTCGCCTTGATCATCCCGGTGATCACGTCGACGCGCGGCGACTGCGTCGCGAGCACCAGGTGAATCCCGACCGCCCGTGCCTTCTGCGCCAGGCGGATGATCGAGTCCTCGACGTCGGCCGGCGCGACCATCATCAGGTCGGCGAGCTCGTCGATCACGCACAGGATGTAGGGCAGCGGGGGCTCGCCGCGGGCCTCGCGATGGCGGTTCAGCTCGGGCAGCGAGCGGGTCCGCGCGAGCGACATCGTCCCGTACCGCTGCTCCATCTCGCGCACGAGGTTCTGGAGCGCGTTCGCGGCCATCCGCGGCGAGGTGATCACCGGCGTGAGCAGGTGCGGGATCGACTCGTAGTGGTTGAGCTCCACCTGCTTGGGATCCACCAGCACGAGCCTGACCTCGTGCGGCGTCGCGCGCAGCAGGACCGAGCACAGCATCGCGTTGACGCAGGCGGACTTGCCGGCTCCGGTCGTGCCGGCGACGAGCAGGTGCGGCATCTTCGCCAGGTCGGCGCAGACGGCGCGGCCGGCGATGTCCTTGCCGAGCCACACGGTCAGCGGCGAGTAGTCGGCCGGTGGCTCGGCGAACACGTCGCCGAGGTGGACGATCCGCCGCCGCGCGTTCGGGACCTCGACCCCGACCGCCGTCTTGCCCGGGATCGGCGCGAGGATCCGGATGTCGGTCGCCGCCAGCGCGTACGCGAGGTCGTCCTTCAGGTTCGCCACCTTCGCCACCTTGATCCCCGGCGCCAGCCGCAGCTCGTAGCGGGTGATGTGCGGCCCGCTGACGCGTCCGACGACCTTCGCCTCGACCCCGAAATGGCCGAGCGCCTCGATCAGCGCGCGCGCGACCTGCTCCTGCCCGGCGGTGTCGGGCCGGGACGCCTCGGCGCTCGAGCGCACCAGCAGCCGCGAACCGGGGACGCGCCAGACGAACTCGGGGTCGTCGGTGATCGACGCCCGGTAGCGCCCCTGCGGGGTGAGGTCTTCGTCGCTGATCGGTCGCGGGGGACCGTTCGGCCGGCTCGCCGGAGCTCCGCCGGCCTCATCGAGCGGTTCACCGTCCGATTCGCCGTCGCCGGCGAGGTCCTCGACTTCGAGTGGCTCGGCTTGCTCCTCGAGTGCGGCGCTGATCACGATCTCGGTCGTGTCGTCGAGCTCGGGGACCGCGATCGGGTCGGGAAACTCGTCGAACGCTCCGCGCGTGGCGACTGCCGCCGCCGCAGTCGCGGGCCGGCGGGCGGCGCGAGCGTTCTCGGACCGGCGCAGGGCGGCCTCGGCGTGGCGGCGGGCGGCGAGCACCACCGAGGCGAACGTCGCGCCGGACAGCAGGAACGCTCCGGCGACCAGCAGGAACACGGCGAGGACATCCGCGCCGGCGCTCGACAGCAGGTGGCCGGCGAGGTACAGCTCGGCGGCACCGAGGATGCCGCCGCGCGCCTCGAGCACCGAGGCGGCCCAGAAGCGGTGCCCGGCCGGCTCCTGGCCGGGCCCGATCCCGAGCGTGCCGGCGGCGAGCGCCAGCGACAGGGCCACCGCCAGGCAGATCGCCCCGGCGCGCAGCGGCCGCCGCGGCGCGCGCACGTCGCGCGCGAGCACGAGCACGCCGGCGGCGGCGAGCGCGACCGGAACCGCGTAGGCGAGCTCGCCGACGCAGAACCGCAGCGCCGTGACCGCGCCGTGACCGAGCGTCCCGCCGGCCCAATGCAGGTACGTGACGCCGCCGAGGAACACGCCGGCGGCGATCAGCGCAAGCCCGGCCACGTCGACCTGGTGTGGCTCCAGCTGCAGCAGCGGCCGCAGCGACGGCAGGCTCGCGAGCAGGCTCCGGCGCGCCCTGGCGGGCGGCCGCTTGGGGGAGGCTCGCTTCCGCCCGCTCTTCGTCTTCGTGGCTGGCATCTTCCGATCTGCGTACTTCGACGGCCCCGCCCGAGACCCTCCACCCCGTTCGACCTGTCCGGCGGGCGCCGCTCCCTGGCAGACTTGGCTCGATCACCGGGGGATCGACAGCCGACACGGACGTCGAGCGCGGAGGGGGCGATGGCGCGCTACCCCAGCGCGAGGTCCGCTACCGCTACAGCCCGTCGCTGATCGAGGTGCTGGCGTCGGCGTCGCCGACCTCCGGCCCTCCGGCTTGCAGATCGCTTGCTCGCAGATCGCTGGCTGCGCTGCAAGCACGTCATCGTCTGGCGAAGCCGCTCGGCTTGGCCTCAGAGCCTGTCCCGATCAGGCCGGCCGACGCCGCGTACCATTGGCCGCGATGAGCGACTTCGAGCGACCGCCCCGGGTCCTGGTCGTCGAGGACGACGACGCGATCGCGCAGGTTCTGCAGCGATCGCTGCGGATGGAGGGCTACGACGTGCGGATCGCCGCGGACGGGATCGGGGCGATCGAGCAGGCGCACGGGTTCCTGCCCGATCTCGTGATCCTCGACCTCGGACTGCCGCGGCTCGACGGGATCGAGGTGGCGCAGAAGCTGCGCGAGACCGACGACGTCCCGATCCTGATCCTGACCGCCCGTGACGCGGTCGAGTCGCGGGTCGAGGGGCTCGACGCCGGCGCCGACGACTACCTGGTCAAGCCGTTCGAGCGCCAGGAGCTGCTCGCGCGACTCCGCGCGCTGCTGCGCCGGCGCCCGCCGCGAGGTCAGGCGGCCCTGGTGGTGGGCGATCTGAAGCTCAACCCCGACACCCACGAGGTGCTCCGCGGCGAGCGGTCACTGGAGCTGACCCAGCGCGAGTTCGAGCTGCTCGAGTACCTGATGCGCAACGAGCGGATCGTGATCTCGCGCCAGCGCCTGCTGGACGAGGTGTGGGGGTATGACCCTTTCTCGATGACGAACACGATCGAGGTGTTCGTGTCAAACCTGCGACGGAAGCTGGAAGCGGATGGCGAGCCTCGGCTCCTTCACACGATCCGCGGCGCGGGCTACGTTCTCCGCGTATAGGCGCGTCCCGATCCGGTGGCGGCTCGCGGGCGGCTCGGCAGCGCTGACGCTGGTGATCCTCGCCGGGTTCGCCGTGGTGGTCGGGGTGCTGACCGACCGCGAGGTCACCCGCCAGTACTACGACAAGCAGGACCAGGCGTTCACCCAGCTGCTCGGCCAGCTGAAGCCGACGTTCGTCGGCAACGTCCTCAACTGCGACACGAACAACTTCAGCATGAGCTTCTTCGACGAGGAGGACGGGGTCCAGATCCGCGTGTTCGACGACAGCGGCAACCTGCTGTGCTCGCAGGCGACCGACATCCAGGGCCGCCCGCTGAACAAGCAGCCTGCGCTCTACCCCCTGCCGCGGAGCACGTACATCGAGGACGGTTACCGGGTCGACTCCAAGGAGATCGGCTTCAGACCGAGCGGCGAGGGCGTCGTGCTGTTCGCCAGGCCGCTGGCGAGCCTCAACCACACGATCAACGAAGTTCGCATCTTCCTGCTGCTCGGGGTGCTCGGCGGCACGGTGTTCGCGCTGCTGGCCGGCCTCGCGACCGCGCAGCGCGCGATCCGCCCGATCGCGCAGCTGACCGATGCCGCACGCGAGATCGAGCGAACCCGTGACCCGAGCCGGCGGATCCCCCACGTCGAGGCGAACGACGAGGTGGCCGAGCTTGCGCGGACGCTCGAGGGGAGGCTCGGCGCACTCGATGCCTCGCGCTCGGAGACCGAAACGGCGCTGCGCCGGCAGCGCGAGTTCGTCGCCGACGCCTCGCACGAGTTGCGCACGCCGCTGACCAGCGTGCTCGCCAACCTCGAGCTGCTGGCCGACGAGCTCGAGGGCGAGCAGGCCGAGTCGGCCAAGTCGGCGCTGCGCTCCACCCGCCGCATGCGCCGGCTGGTCGGCGATCTGCTGCTGCTGGCGCGCGCCGACGCCGAGCGGCTGGCACAGCCACACACGCGAGTCGATCTCTCGCAGGTGCTGATCGACGCTGCCGCCGAGCTGGAGCCGGTCGCCGACCAGCACGAGCTCACGATCGACCCCGCCCCGGCAGAGCTGCTCGGAACGCGCGACGACCTGCACCGGATGATCCTCAACCTGCTCGAGAACGCCGTCAACCACACCCCACCCGGGACAGCGGTGCGCGCGAGCACATCGATCGTCGACGGCGCCCCGGTTCTGACCGTCGAGGACGACGGTCCTGGAATCCCGCCACAGCTGCGCCGCCAGGTGTTCGAACGGTTCGTGCGCGGCGGCGGCGACACCGGTGCCGGTCCGCGCGGCACCGGCCTCGGGCTGGCGATCGTCCGCGCGGTCGCGGACGCGCACGGCGCGTCGGTCGCACTCGGCCCGCGGGCCGATGGCAGCGGCACCCGGTTCGTGCTCACGTTCAAGGGCAAGCAGGCGACGCCAGCCAGGCGGCTGGCCACCGACGCCGGGGCCGCGGGCGGCGCTGAGGCCGCTCAGACCTCGACCACGACCGGAAGCACCATCGGTCGGCGCCGCAGCCGGTCGTAGACCCAGGCCGCGAGATCGTCGTGCAGCTCCTGCTGCAGGATGTCGATCTCACGCACGCCGTCACGGGCGGCGCGCTCCAGCGCGCGCTCGACCTCCTCGCGGATCTCCTGGCGCAGCGTCTCGGCCTGCTCGATGAACGGAACGCCGCGGAAGATCACCTCCGTATCGGCGACCGGCGAGCCGTCCTGCCCGGAGACGGTCGCGACGACGATGAAGATCCCGTCGGCCGAGAGCATCCGCCGGTCGCGCAGCGCGACGTCCGCCGGGTCGCCGATGTCGACGCCGTCGACGAAGATCATCCCCGACTGCTCGTGCTCCCCGAATCGCGCGCCGCGCCCGTCGATCTCGAGCGGCAGCCCGTTCTCGCCCTTGAAGATGTTCTCACGGTCGATCCCGACCGCCTCGGCGAGCTCGCCGTGCAGGTGGATCCGCTTGTGGTCGCCGTGGATCGGCAGCACGTACCGCGGCCTCACCAGGTTGAGCATCAGCTTGAGCTCCTCGGCATAACCGTGGCCGGATGCGTGGATCGGCGCGTCGGCGGTCGTCACGACGTCGCAGCCGATGTGGTACAGCCGGTCGACGGTCTCGGCCACCGCGCGCTCGTTGCCGGGGATCGGAGTCGCGCTGAACACGACCGTGTCACCGTCGCGCAGCTTGATCATCCGATGGTCGTTGTGGGCCATCCGCCGCAGCGCGGACAGCGGCTCGCCCTGGGACCCGGTCGAGATCACAACCACCTTGTGGTCGGGCCAGTCCTCGACCTCCTGCGGCTGGATCAGGAGGCCGTCCGGGACGTCGATGTGCCCGAGCGAGCGGCCGATGCCGACGTTCTTGCGCATCGAGCGGCCGACCAGCGCGACCTTGCGACCGAGGTCGGCGGCGGCATCGACCACCTGCTGCACCCGGTGGATGTTCGACGCGAAGCACGTCACCACGATCCGGCCGTCGGCGCGCGAGAACACCTCCTCGAGGTGCGGCCCGACGATCCGCTCGGAGCTCGAGTACCCGGGCCGGTCGGCGTTGGTCGAATCGCCGCACAGGAGCAGCAGTCCTTCACGGCCGAGCTCGGCGAGACGTTGCAGGTCGGCCGCCTCACCGTCGACGGGCGTCTGGTCGAACTTGTAGTCGCCCGTGACGAGCACCGTCCCGAGCTCGGTCGCGAGCGCCACCGCGCACGCGTCTGGAATCGAATGGGTCATGTGGATCAGCTCGAGCTCGAACGGACCCAACTCGACGGTGTCGCCCGGGTCGAGCGACTCGAGCTCGACATCGCGCAGGCGGTGCTCGTCGAGCTTCGAGCGGGCCATCGCGACCGTCAGGCGGCCGCTGTAGACGGGCGGCGTGACGCCCTGCTGGCCGAGCTCGCGCAGCACCCATGGAAGCGCTCCCAGGTGGTCTTCGTGGCCGTGCGTGATCACGATCGCCTCGATCTCGGACGCGCGCTCCCTGAGGTAGGTGAAGTCGGGCAGGACCAGATCGATTCCCAGCATCTCCGCGGTCGGGAACCGCAGTCCGGTGTCGACGACGACGATCCGGTCGTCGTACTCGACGACCATCATGTTCTTGCCGATCTCTCCCAAGCCGCCGAGCGGCAGGACCCTGAGGCGGCTCACGTCGGCGTGGCTTGCAGCAATCCGTGCCGTTCGAGCAGGCCGCGGATCACCGCCTGCTCGTGCTCGTCGAGCTCGACGTACGGCAGACGCGGGGCGCCGACGTCGAGCCCGATCAGGTTCAGCGCCGCCTTCGTGCTGCACGCAAGCGGCGCGATCGCCATGTCGCGGTAGACGTCGGCGAGCTGCGCGTCGAGCTCGCGCCGGCGCTCGGGCTCGTCGACCATGCGGCGCATCTCCGTCCCGAACAGGTGACTGGCGACGAGGATCCCGCCGGGCTCACCGAGATCGAGCACGTCGGCCAGGAGGTCGTCGTTGCCGGCGTAGATCTGCATCCCGTCGATCTTCGCGAGGTTGGCGGGGTTGGCCTGCTTGACGCCGACGACGTGCTCGATCTGGCCGAGCTCGGCGATCAGGTCGTTGGGCATGTCCGATCCGGTTCGCTGCGGGATGTTGTAGAGCAGGATCGGCAGGTCGGTCGCGCGGTCGACCTCCTCGTAGTGGCGGACGATCCCGCGGCGGCTCGGCCGGTTGTAGTACGGGTTGACCGACAGCAGTGCGTCCGGGCGCAGTGCCGTCGACCGCTCGGTGAGCTGCACGGCATGGCGGGTGTCGTTGGAACCGACCCCGGCGACCACGGTGTGACCGGGGTGGTCGGCGCGCATCTCGCCGATCACGAACTCCAGGAAGCGGAGGTGCTCGTCGTCGTCGAGCGTGGCCGCCTCACCGGTCGTCCCGCACACGACGACGCCGTCCGATCCGTGCTCGACGAGGTGGTCCAGCAGCCGCGCGGCGGCTGCCTCGTCGATCTGGCCGCCGGCGTCGAACGGGGTCACCATCGCGGTCAGGATCGCGCCGAGGCTCGTCATCGGCTCCCAAGTATCCCAGGCTGCAGGTGGCCGTGCGACGCGGTCAGGTGGGCAGCGGCGAGCCGGCGGGCTGCGCTTCGACGTGCGTGACCGGAGCGTCCGTGATCCGCTGGATCCGCTCCGGCAGCCTCGCCGGCAACCATTTGGAGGTTCCCAGCGGCAGCGTCGAGACGATCACCTCGTCGTAGCGACGCGGGTCCCACAGCTCCTGCACCGCCGCCACCGGGTCGGGCGCGCCGACCGTTCCGGTCACCTGAAGCCCCGCTTGGCGCATGTGCTCGAGCGCCTCGGCGAGCCGCTGCTCGCACGGCACGTGGTCGTCGCTGTGGGGCGAGCCAGGCACGACCAGCAGGAATTGGGTCGCCTCGCGCTGGGCGCGCTCGCGCAGTGCCTCGACGAGCTCGTCCGAGGTGGCGGTCTTGTTCGCGACGACGATCACGTTCTTCATCCGCGGCTCCTACACGTCGGTTCCATGCCAGACCATACGCCGCCGGCCCGACGCTCGCAACATCTGTCACGACCTGACCCGAGCCGCACGAGCAGCCCCTGGCATCGCAAGCACCGATCTTAAGACCGCTGTAAGGGCGCTTGAAGGCCGCCGCTGCACTGTCCCAGGATCTCCGCAACCGGATGAAAGGTAAGGGCAGTGATCCTCGACGAACTCGGTGGACGCAGTCGTCCACGGCAACCAGTGATGGCAGCGCTGCTTGGGCTGGTGCTCGCCTGCCCCGTATTCCTCGGCCTGGCGCCGGGCAAGGCGCTCGGCGCGGCGTTACACCCGACGCTGCTCGCCCAGGTCAGCTACGGCTCCACGCCGCCCGCCTTCGCGCGCACGACTGACGGCACGCTGCACGTGGCGTTCGCGTCGAACATCAACTGGGGCGACAGCGCCAACGGTGTTGGTGCCGTGTCGATCAGCCCGTCCGGGCACGTGCTGCCCGCCGTCCAGGCGCTGGCGTGGCCTGGCCCGGGTGGATCCCCGAGCGGGATTCCCGGCCTTGCGGTGTCGAACGGAGCGCTCGAAGCCACATTCGGCGGCTCCCCAGGCGGCGACGACGGCCCCTGGGGGATCTCCTCGACGGACGGTGGTGCCACCTGGTCCGTGCCCGTCAACATCGGCAGCGGCTCGATGGCCTTCGGTGACAGCCATGTGGACATCGCGTACTCCGGTGCAACGCCGGTGCTGACCGCCGGCTGCTGTGGCGGGATCGTCATCCAGCAGGGCTTCGGCCCCGGGGCTCCGACATCGCAGCTCACGAACAGCGCGGACGGAGATGCCGGCAACACGGACTCCACGGTCGACGCAGCGACCGGTGCCGTGATCGACAGCTGGGACTCGATCGGCAGCGCTTCCGGGCTGTACCTCCAGCAGGTCGCGCCGACCCTGGGCGCCCCGGTGAGATTGGCGGTCCCCTCGCAGTACGGCACCGGCGTGCCGGTGATCCTTGCCGGCCGCGACAGCGGCCCGGGCGTGTTCGCCGCCTATCCGGCCAACTACGGGCAGACCACGCATATCAGGCTCTACCGCTACGGAGCCGGGACGATCCCGGTCGGGTCCGTCCCGAGCCTGCACGCCGACGTGTGGGGCGCCACGACCGGACCGGATGGCCGGATCTGGGTGACCTGGTGGGGGCAGGACGCGAAGACCGGCAAGTTCGAGCTGGCCCTGACCCGGTCGAACAAGGAGCTGACCGCGTTCGAGCCGATCCAGGTCTTCGGACTCGGCTACTCCTACCTGTACTCGCTGTCCGGCGACGGGCGGCTCGGGCCGCTCGACCTGCTGATCGTCGGGACGCCGGACAGCCCGAACGCAGCCGCCGGCATCTACTACTCCCGGCTGCTGCCGGAGTTGTCCGCCGCCGTCTCGACCACGGCAGTCAAGAACAAGTCCGGCCAGGTGGTCTCCTACAAGTTCAAGGTCGCCGTCACCGACGCCGGCGACCCGGTCAGCGGCGCCCAGGTGAGCGGCGGCGCCGGCACCGCGACCACGAACGGCAAGGGCATCGCACACCTGAAGAGCGCCGGGCAGCCTGGCGGGCAGAAGACGTTCACGATCACGGCCCCGGGGTACCGCCAGCTGACGGTGACGGTGCCGCTCAGTTGACAGGGGGTCGTTGCCGTCGCGCCGGGCGGACCACTAGGCTCCGCCCGGCAACGAGCTTCCTGGAGGGTGGAGCGTGAACGTCTCATCGCGATTCGACGTGACCGGCTTCGGCGTGGTCGTGACCGGCGGGGCCAGCGGGCTCGGGCTCGCGTACGGGGAGGTGCTCGCGTCCCACGGGGCGCGAGTCACGCTGATCGACGTGGACGGCGCCGCGGTCGCGGCGCAGGCTGCGCGGCTCCGCGACCGGGACGGCCTCGACGTCCGCTCCGCCGCGGTGGACGTGACCGACCACCCCGCGCTCGACCGCGCGATCGACGAGGCGGCGGCGGCGTACGGGCGGCTCGACGTCGCGTTCGCCAACGCCGGTATCGACCCCGGCGCGGGCTTCGTCGGCGCCTGGGCCGGCGGGCAGCGGCCGCGCGTTACGGAGGGGGCGCTCGAGCGCTACACGGACGAGCGCTGGAACCGCGTCATCGAGATCAACCTGAACGGGATCTTCGCGACCGTGCGGGCCGCGGCGCGGCACATGCGCCCGCGGCGATCCGGCCGGATCGTGATCACGACGTCACTCGCCGCGACCAGGGTCGAGCCCGCAATCGGGGCCGCCTACATGACCGCCAAGGCCGGGGCGCGACACCTGATGCACACGGTCGCGCTCGAGCTCGCCGCCGACGGGATCATGGTCAACGCGATCGCGCCGGGGTTCTTCGAGACCAACATCGGCGGCGGCCACGCCCACGACCCGGCGGTCCAGGCGGCACTGGCGAAGGACATCCCGATGCACCGGATCGGCCAGCCGGACGACATCAAGCCGCTCGCGCTGTTCCTCGCGTCGCCCGCGTCCGAGTACGTGACCGGCCAGGAGATCGTGATCGACGGCGGCTGGGGACTCGGCGTCGCCGACTGAGCTGCCGTCAATCGAGGAAATGCTCGAGGCCGACGACCAGCGGCGCCGGCTGGGTCGCGACGCGGCGGACCGCGAGCAGCACCCCGGGCATGAACGACTCGCGGGCGAGCGAGTCGTGGCGGATCGTCAGGGTCTGGCCGAGGTCGCCGAGGATCACCTCCTGGTGGGCGACCAGGCCGGGGAGGCGGACGGAGTGAATCGGCGGCAGCGGCTTGTCCGGTGCCGCCTCGTGCATCACCCTGGCGGTGTGGGCCGCGGTGCCGCTCGGAGCGTCGACCTTGTGGTCGTGGTGCAGCTCGATGATCTCGGCCCGGGCCATGTGCCGGGCTGCGTCGGCGGCGAAGCGCATCATCAGCACGGCCCCGATCGCGAAGTTGGGGGCCACGAACACGTTCGCGCCCTCGAGCCCGTCGAGCTCGCTGGGGTCGAATCCGCTCGTGCCGACGACCGCATGAACCCCCGCGGCGAGCGCCGCACGAACGTTCGCGACGGCGGCGTCGGGCAGGCTGAAGTCGACGAGCACGTCGGGGCCGGCGGCGAGCGCCTGGGCCAGCTCGATCCCGAGCGCCGGGTCGGCGCGGGCGACGAGCTCCAGGTCGGGCGCGGCCTCGACCGCCGCGCACACGGTCGCACCCATCCGGCCGGCGGCCCCGCTGACCGCGACCCTGATCATCTCCGCCGCTTCCGGCCTGTAGGTGCCGCGCCTGCGGCCGTCCGGCCGATCATGCCGCAGGGACGCCGGCGACGCCGGCGAGCGCGTCGTCGAACCGAGCCTCGTCGGGCCCGATCCCGGCCACGCTCAGCTTCTCCGGATCCCACAGCTCGATCGCGAGGTCGTGGAGATCGGCGAGCGTGACCGCGTCGATCCGCTCCGTCACCTCGTCGAGCGACAGCAGCGGCGCCCCGGCCAGCATCTCGGAGCCGAGCCTGTTCATCCGCGCCCCGGTCGACTCGAGCGCCAGCAGCACGCGGCCCTTGAGGTTCTCCTTCGCCCGCGTCAGCTCCTCGCTCGTGGCGGGCTGCTCGCGCAGCCGGTCGAGCTCGCGACCGACGACGCGCATCGCGTCGGTGGCGTTGTCGATCCGGGTGCCGAGGTACAGCCCGACCTGGCCCGAGTCCTGGTAGGCGCTCGTGAACGAGTAGACGGAGTAGGCGAGACCGTGCCGTTCGCGCACCTCCTGGAACAGCCGTGACGACGAGGTCCCACCGAAGATCGTGTCGAGCACGCGAAGGGCGAAGCGACGGTCGTCGTGGCGCGAGAGTCCGGTGCCGCCGATGCAGATGTGGAACTGCTCGGTGTCCTTGCGCTCGAACCGTCGCCGCGGCGCGGTCGGTGTGGGCGCCGGCGGCGGAACGGGCGCGTTCAGCGCAAGCGGTTCGGCGGTGTGAGCGCGCGCGAGCTTCACCAGCTCGTCGTGGTCGACCGCACCGGCCGCCGCGATCACGACGTTGCCCGCCGTGTAGCGCGAGGCGTGGAAGCGCTCGATCTCGTGCGGCGGCGTGCCCGCGATGACCGGCGCGCGACCGATGATCGCGCGGCCGAGCGGATGGTCGCCGAACACCGCCTCGCCGAGCACGTCGAACACCTTCTCCTGCGGGTCGTCCTCGTACATCGCGATCTCCTCGAGGATCACCTCGCGCTCGGACTCGACGTCGTCGAGCGCCGGGCGGAAGACCATGTCGGCGATCACGTCGAGCGCCTTCGGCAGGTGCTCGTCGATCACCCGTGCGTACACCGAGGTCGTCTCCTTGCCGGTGCCCGCGTTCAGCTCCGCCCCCATCCCGTCGAAGATCTGGTCGATCTCGAGCGAGCTGTAACGGCTCGAGCCCTTGAACAGCAGGTGCTCGAGCAGGTGCGACAGCCCCGCCTCGGCATCGCTCTCGCCACGCGAGCCCGTGCCGATCCAGAAGCCCAGCGAGACGGATCGGACGGAGGGCATCGCCTCCGTCACGATCCGCACGCCCGAGTCGAGCGTGGTCAGCCGGTGCTCGAGCGTCACCTGACGGTTGACGGTGGCGCTCGCTGTGCGCGGGCCGGTGGTTATGACCGCTCCGGGTCCCGGTCCCTGACCCGGCCGCCGCGGTCCGCGTCGCGGGCGCCGCCGTTGCGGCCGCGACCGCCTCTGTCGCCGCGATCGCGGTCACGATCACGGGGCGGGCGCTCGCGCCGGCCGCCGCCTTCGCCGCCGCCGCTCGCCGCGATCGCGACCAGCTCCTCGACCGTCTTGCCGGCGATCTCCGGGTCATCGGCCAGACGCAGGCCGATGCGGCCGCGCTCACGGTCGATCTCGACCACGCGGACGGACAGCTCGTCGCCCTTGGCCAGGACCTCCTCGACGGTCGCAATCCGCCGGCCGGGGGCGATGTTCGAGATGTGCAGCAGGCCGTCCGTGCCCTTCGCCAGCTCGATGAAGGCGCCGAACGTCGTCGTCTTGACGACCTTGCCGGTGAACTCGTCACCGATCTCGACCTCCTTGGTCATCGACCGGATCCGATCGACCAGCGCGTCGCCGAGCTCCCCGCTCGCCGCGTAGACGAGCACCTGGCCCTCGTCGTTGACGTCGATCTGGGACTCGAACTCCTCCTGCAGCGCGCGGATAGTCTCGCCGCCCTTGCCGATCAGCAGCCCGATCTTCTCCGGATCGATCTTGATCGTCGAGATCCTCGGCGCGTGCTTGGAGAGCTCGGGCCGCGGGTGCTCGATCACCTCCTGCATGCGCCCCAGGATGAAGGTCCGTGCGACCTTGGCCTGGGCGAGCGCGTCACGCATGATCTCGAACGTCACGCCGGTGATCTTGATGTCCATCTGCAGCGCGGTGATCCCGCGCTCGGTGCCGGCGACCTTGAAGTCCATGTCGCCGAGGTGGTCCTCGACGCCGGCGATGTCGGTGAGGATGATGTAGTCCTCACTCTCCTTGATCAGTCCCATCGCGATCCCCGCGACGGGCGCCTTGAGCGGCACGCCCGCATCCATCAGCGACAGCGACGAGCCGCATACCGACGCCATCGACGAGGACCCGTTGGACTCGAGGATTTCCGACACGACCCGGATCGTGTACGGGAACTCCTCCTGGCTTGGCACCATCGGCACGAGTGCCCGCTCGGCGAGCGCGCCGTGACCGATGTCGCGCCGCTTCGGCCCCCCCAGCCGCCCGGCCTCGCCGACGCTGAAGGGCGGGAAGTTGTAGTGGTGGAAGTAGCGCTTGGCGTTCTGGAGCCCGAGCGTGTCGAGCCGCATCTCCTCGCGCGTCGTGCCGAGCGCGACGACGCTCATCGCCTGCGTCTGACCGCGGGTGAACAGCGCCGAGCCGTGCGTCCGCGGCAGCACGCCGACCTCGATCGAGATCGGGCGGATCTCCTCGGCCGTGCGGCCGTCGGGCCGCTTCTTGTGGACCGCGATGCGCTCGCGGATCAGCGTCTTCTCGAGCTTGTCGAACGCCCCTTGGGCATTCGAGCGGTACTCGGCGTAGGTCTCGGAGGCGGGGTCGCCCGAATACTGGGCGAGCACCTGCTCCTCGACCGTCTTGCATGCGTCCTGGCGGTCGAGCTTGTCCTCGATCTGGGTGGCGGCGTCGAGCGCGGCGCCGTGGCTTGCCTTGATCTGCTCGTACAGCTCGGGGTGCACCTGCGGGATCTCGACCTGGAGCTTCTCCCTGCCCGCCTGCTCGCGCAGCTGCCACTGTGCGGCACACAGCTTCCTGATCGCCTCGTGGGCGATGTCGAGCGCGTCGAGGATCTCCGCCTCGGGGATCTCGTTGGCGCCCGCCTCGACCATCAGGATCGCCTCGTCGGTCCCGGCCACGATCAGGTCCAGGTCGGTGTTGTCGACCAGGTCCTCCTCGTTCGGATTGACGACGAAGTTGCCGTCGACCTTGCCGATCCGGACCGCGCCGACCGGGGTCGGGACGGGGATCTCGGAGACCATCAGCGCCGCCGAGGCGCCGTTCATCGCGAGGATGTCGTACGGGTTGACGTGGTCGATCGACAGCGGGATCGCGACGAGCTGCGTGTCGTAGCGCCACCCCTTGGGGAACAGCGGCCGGATCGGCCGGTCGATCATCCGCGCGGTCAGGATCCCCTTCTCGCCGGCGCGACCCTCGCGCTTGAAGAACGAGCCGGGGATCTTCCCGGCCGCGTACATCCGCTCCTCGACGTCGACCGTCAGGGGCAGGAAGTCCACGTCCCGCAGATCGCCCGCGGTCGCTGTACACAGGACCATCGTGTCGCCGGCGCGGACGACAACGGCACCGGAGGCCTGCTTGGCCAGCTTGCCCGTCTCGAACGAGATCTCTCGTCCGGCGATCTCGACGGCAACGCGCTTCACGGCGTCAGACATATTCAATTCTCCTTCTGCTCCGCCCTTCGGATGGCGGATTCCTTCGTTCATTCATCTCTTGTCCGAATCGGTCGGATCGTAGCGGCTCGGGCGCCCCCGGCCCGCGGAATCACGCCCAAGGAGTGCCGCCGTGCCCCCAGCCGGCGGCACGAACGACACCTCCTGCAGCGAAACGGACCTTCTGGTCCGCTTGTGTTAGCCTAAACGGACCAATCGGTCCGCGCGGCTCGAAAGGGTCCGGACTGCAACCAACGTTCCGATGCCCGGGAGGTGTCCAAGCCGATGATCGCAGACACGCGCACCGCAAATCGCTGGCTGATCCTCGTGATCGCCTGCCTGGCGCAGTTCATGGTCGTGCTCGACTCGACGGTGGTGAACGTCGCGCTCCCCTCGATTCAGCGGGGTCTGCACTTCTCGCCGGCGGGCCTGCAATGGGTCGTCAACGCCTACACGCTCGTGTTCGGCGGCTTCCTGATGCTCGGCGGGCGCGCCGCCGACCTGGCCGGGCGGCTGCGGCTGTTCGTGGCCGGCGTCGCGCTGTTCTCGCTGGCGTCGCTGCTGAACGGGTTCGCGCAGTCGCCGACGATGCTGATCCTCGGTCGCGGGCTGCAGGGCCTCGGCGGCGCCCTGGTCTCGCCCGCTGCGCTGTCGATCATCATGACCACCTTCGAGGAGAACAGCGAGCGCACCAAGGCGCTCGCCGTCTGGAGCGGGATCGCCGCCGGCGGCGCGGCGTTCGGCCTGCTGCTCGGCGGGATCCTCACCGACCTCGTCTCGTGGCACTGGATCTTCTTCGTCAACGTCCCGGTCGGCGCGGGCACGATCGCGCTGGCGACGCGGTTCGTCCCCGAATCGCGGGTCGACCTCGGTCACCGCTCGTTCGATCTCGCCGGCGCGGTACTCGTCACCACCGGCCTGGTCACGCTCGTGTTCGGGATCGTCAAGGCCCAGGCCTGGGGATGGGGGTCCACGCGGGTGATCGGCGTGCTTGCGGGGGCGGTCGCGCTGCTGGTGGCGTTCTTCGCGGTCGAGGCACGCTCCGGGGCGCCGCTGATCCGCCTGAGCGTCTTCCGGATCCGCACGCTGGCGACCAGCAACGCGGTGATGCTGCTGGTGATGTCGGGCATGTTCGGGATGTTCTTCTTCGTCTCGCTGTACGTGCAGGACATCCTCGGCTACAGCCCGCTGCGCGCCGGGTTCGCGTTCCTGCCGGCGACGCTCGGGATCATGGTCGGCGCCGGTCTCGCGCAGCAGCTGACCGCCCGGATCGGGGTCCGCAACCTCGCGGTCGTCGGGATCGGGCTCGCGACCGTCGGGCTGTTCCTGCTGACGGGCGTGCCGGTCCACGGCAGCTACGTGAGCGACCTGCTCGTCGGGCTGATCCCGCTGTCGATCGGGATGGGCGTGGCGTTCGTGCCGCTGACGCTGCTCGCGACCTCGGGCGTCGACGCGAACGACGCCGGCCTCGCGTCTGGCCTGTTCAACACCGCTCAGCAGGTCGGCGGCTCACTCGGGCTGGCGATCCTCGCGACCATCTCGGCCGACCACTCGTCGAGCCTGATCCGTTCGCTCGGACCGGCCGCGACCCACGCGCGCGTCGTCGCGGCGACGCTGTCGGGCTATCACGTCGCGTTCATCGCCGCGGCGATCATGCTCGCGGCCGCCGCGGTCGTGCTGCCCGCCGTCCTGCGCCGCCGCCACGTGGAGGGGCTGTCGCTCGACACGACGGCGGTCGCAGCCTCCGCCTAGAAGGACTGCCGGCCGGCCTGCGCGTTTGCTCGCCGCGGGCCGGCCGGTTCACAATTAGCTTGTGAAGGACGAAGAACCCACCCCGCATCGGCGCGCCGATGCCGAACGCAACCGGCGGCGACTGCTCGAGGCCGCTGCCGTGGTGTTCGCCGAACACGGCCTCGATGCCGGTGTGGGCGAGATCGTCGCACGCGCCGGGGTCGGTCGCGGAACCCTGTTCCGGCACTTCCCGACCAAGCAGGATCTGATCGCCGCGATCGCGGTCGACCGGATCGAGGCTGCGATCGCCGACGGTCGGCGTCTGCTCGAGGAGGCGGACAGCGGCGACGCCGTGTTTGCGTTCATGGCGAAGCTCGTCGTCCGCCATCAATCCGATCGGGCGCTGGCGGAGGCCGTCTCCGAGGAGTTCCTCGCCCATCCGGCGGTGCGCGCCGCCGAGGCCGAGTTCGTCGCGATGCTCGAAGAGCTGCTCGCCCGCGGCCGCGAGGCGGGCTCGGTGCGCAGCGAGGTCGGCGCGCTCGACGTGCTGATGCTCGTCAAGGGAGCGTGTGCGGCGTCGGCGGCGCTCGAGGCCTCGCCCGAGCTGGTCGAGCGCCAGCTGGCGCTGCTGGGGGCCGCGATCTCGGCCCCCGGACACGCGCCGCCGCTGCGCGGTCGGGCGCCGACGCTGGCCGACTTCGCGCCGGCCGCGGCGCGCGGGC
>DAHUYL010000227.1 GCA_027315255.1 Solirubrobacterales bacterium
CCGGCGCCGGGTGGCGCGGTCGCGGTGATCTGATCGACGTTGTTGACGGTGAACGAGCTCGCGGCCGTCCCGCCGAAGTTGACGGCAGAGACGCCGGCGAAGTTCGTGCCGTTGATCGTCACGCTCGCCCCTGCGAGCCCGCCGGTCGTGCCGAGGCTCGCGACGGACGGCGTCCCGAGTGCCGTTACCGGCAGCTCCCAGGCGCCCCGTCCGTGGGTGACGGCGAACACGTCGCCATTGGCGTCGACGGTCAGCCCGAGGACCTGCACGTTCGGCATGCCCGTGCCAACCGCGCTCCAAGTCGGCGTGCCGGTGATCGGCAGCGGTGTGGAGAACACGCCCACATCAGTCGCGACCACCAGCGCGTTGAGGGGCGTATCGGTGACGACCGAGTTGGCCGCGACGTTGGTCGGCAGGTTGCCGGTGATGTCCGTGTAGGTGGCGGCGGGCGCGCCGGTCAAGGTCACGGCTCCCGAGGCGACGACGGCCGGCGTCGGGTTGGTCTGGGGGAAGCCACCTGCGGAGAAGCTGACCGTGATCGACCCCGGGCTCGTCGGGCTCACATCGATGTGCGTGACGTACTGGCCGTTGCCGGGGGCTCCGACACCGGGCGAGATCGCGTTGAACGTGCTCCCGCCATCGGTGGAGACCTCGATGGCGCCGTTCTGGAAGCCCACGTACACGTCGTTGGAGTTCGAGGGCGCGACCGCGATCGCGGTCACCTTGCTGCCCACGCTCGTCACCTTCGTCCAGCCAGAGGTCGAGGTGACAGTTCCCGCGTTGGTGGTCATCCAGAGGTCGTTGCCGCCGAAGAACAACGTCGGTGCGTCCGCCTGCCCCGGGGAGTTGTTCGGGACGAGCGCGATCGGCGGCACGAACTCGCCGCCGGCGCCGGTCGGCGTGATCTTGGTCTGGGTGGTCTTCCAGGCGTCCGTCGTGATGTAGAGGTCGGCGTCGGCCTCGCCGAACTGCTGGTTGGTGTCGTTCGGGTTGATCGCGTTGTCGCCACCATCACCCGAGTTGACGTCCGGCCAGCCAACCGATCCGGTGAACAGCACGGTTCCGTTGTCCTGGAGCCCGCCGAGGATCTGGGCCCCGTTGCTGTACACGGACGCGTTGGCATAGAACTGCGTCGTGTTCTGGTTGGTGTTGAGGCTCGTCACTCCGGACGCCCCGTTGGCCGTCGGGTTGTACTGGTAGACGCCACCGTCGCAGCCGATGATCGCGTCGGTGCCGGACGCGAACGTGATCGCATGGAAGTCCGGATGGATGACGTTGGTGCCAGGCCCGAAGAAGATCTGGCCGTTGACGTTGATCCAAGTGTTGCCTCCGTCGGTGCTCTGCACGATCCCGATTCCCGCCGCGAGCACGTCGCCGGGGTTGGTGGGATCCACGGCGATCGCCGTGTCGTAGCTGGCCTGGTCCTGACCGCTGCCGTACGCGAAGGTGCCGGTCGTATAAGCGGGGACGTTCGTCAGCTTCGTCCAGGTGTTGCCGCCGTCGGTCGACTTGTACATCGACAGGTCGCCGCCGTTGGGGTCGAGCATTCCCTGCAGCTGGACCGCGGCGTACAGCGTCTGGTCGCCTTGCGGGAAGTTCTGGCTCGGCGTACCGATCCCGAGCGCGAGCACGCCGAAGTTGGCTGCCGCCGGGAGCGTCCCGCTGCCCAGCGTCGTGAACGTGTTGCCTCCGTCGATCGATTTCTGGAGGCCCACGCCGAAGGTTCCGATGTAGACGGTCGTGGGGTTGGTCGCCGGATCGAGCTTCAGCCCATAGGCTGCGCTGGTCGAAGCGTCGCCGGGCGGCTGCGCCCAGTGGACGCCGCCGTCGGTGGACTCGTACAGGCCGGCGGAGGTCCCCGCCCAGATGTCGTTGCTGTTGTTCGGGTCGACCGCGATCGAGGTGAAATCGGTGCCGGTGAAGATGTTGTTGGGGTTCTCGACCGTCCATGTGTTGCCGCCGTCGGTCGACTTCAGCACGCCGCCGCCGTAGAAGCAGTCGCCGCAGCTGTTCGCCTCACCGGTCCCGGCGTAGATCGTCGAGGGGTTGTTCGGATCGATCGCGAGGGCGCCGATCGCGAGACCGGCCGACACCTGGTCTGTGTGGGACTGCCAGCTCTTGCCGCCGTCGGTCGAGCTCCAGACGCCGCCGCCCGCCGTGCCCTCGAAGATCTCGCCCTTGTTCGGGCCGCTCGGGACGACCGCCACGCTGTCCACGCGGCCGGTGTTGGTCGAGCCGTAGAAGCTCTGAGTGACCGGGGTCGGTCCGAGCGCCTCCCACGGGCCGGCCAGCGCCGCAGGTGTGTTCGTGACCGCGCCGCGGTTCGGCCCGGGGCGTGCGGCCTGCGCGCGGAGCGCCCGTGCCTGTGATTCGGCCTTGGCGGCCAGCGCTGCCGCGTGCACGGGCGAGCCGAACCCGGCTCGCTGCGAGGCGAGGTAGTTCGCGACTGCGATCGGGTTCGGAGCGGCCGCCCCGGCGGCGCCGACGAAACCGCACGAGCATGCGGCCACGAGCGTCGCGATCAACGGCCGGAGCCACGAGCGTGCCGCGGACGCGCGGGATCTGCCAGACGCCAAACGAGCTGCGCCGTGCTTCGGCATTACCTTGATGTGATCGCGCACAGTTCTCTCCTCGCAAGCGTTGATGAAACAGGCTGCGCGGCCGGTCCCCGATCGCAAGCCCCGATCTCAGTGCGCGGCATTCTGACACAGGCGCCGGAGGACGTTGCGTTCGTTCGATGACGGCGGCCGGGACCGTGTTCGCTCGGTTACACGCGGCCGCGACGCTACGCTTGAACCGCCAACCTCGAACGCGAAGGAATCAGGCCTTGATCAATCCCCGCATCGACAAGCTGCTCGAGCACGTCGACTCCGACTACGCGAGCGTGATCGTCGCCGCCAAGCGCGCGCGCCAGATCAACTCGTACTACCACAACCTCGGGGAGGGGACGTTCGACGAGTTCCCGCCGCCGATGGTCGAGACGCGCTCGAAGAACTACCTGACGATCGCGCTCGAGGAGACCGCTCAGGGCAAGCTCACGTACCACTACCGCTGAGCCGGCGCGGGTGGCCCGGATCCTGCTCGGGGTCAGCGGCGGAATCGCCGCGTACAAGGCGCTCGAGACGGTGCGGCTGGCGACGCTGGTCGGGCACGCCGTGCGCGTGATCCAGACGCCGACGAGCCGGCGGTTCGTAGGGGAGGCCTCGTTCGCGGCGATCACCGGCGCGCCGGTGCTCACGAGCGAGTTCGAGCCCGACCCGGCCCGCGGCGCCTACCCGGGGGAGCCGGTCCCGGAGCGCGCGCCGATCAGCCACCTGGCGCTGGTCGAGCGGGCCGACGCATACCTGGTCGCGCCCGCCACCGCGAACACGATCGCCAAGCTCGCCGGGGGGCACGCCGACAGCCTCCTGACCACGGCCGCGCTGGCGGCGACGTGTCCGGTGCTGGTCGCCCCGGCGATGAACAACCGGATGTACCTGCACGCGGCCACACAGGCGAACCTGCGGACGCTCGCCGCCCGTGGCGTGATCGTGATCCCGCCGGGAACCGGCCAGCTCGCCTCGCACGGCGAGCACGGGGTCGGGCGGTTGCCGGAGCCGCCGCAGCTGCTGGCGGCGGTCGAGCGAGCGCTCGCAGCCGCGCACGGCCCGCTGACCGGCACCCGCGTCCTCGTCACCGCCGGCGGCACCCAGGAGCCGATCGACGCGGTCCGCTTCCTCGGCAACCGCTCGTCGGGCCGGATGGGATTCGCGCTCGCTGCTCGCGCCGCCGCCCGTGGCGCCGAGGTGACCGTGATCGCCGCCAACGTGGGGCTCGAGCCCCCTGCCGCAGCGACCGTCGTCCCGGTGCAGACCGCCGCCCAGCTGACCGACGCATGCGTGCGCCAGTTCGACCACGCCGATGTGCTGCTGATGGCCGCAGCGGTCGCCGACTTCCGCCCGGCCGCGCCCGCCCCGGGCAAGCTCAAGAAGACGGCCGCGGACGCACCCACGACGCTCGCGCTCGAGCCGACCGAGGACGTGCTGAGCGCGCTGGCGGCGCGCCGGCGGCCGGGACAGTTGATCGTCGGGTTCGCGGCCGAGCACGGCGCCGGCGCGTCCGCATACGGTCGCGAGAAGCTCGAGCGCAAGCGACTCGACGCGATCGTCGTCAACGACGTCTCACAGCCGGGGATCGGCTTCGGCGCCGCCGACAACGAGGTGCTGATCCTGACGCGCGACGGCGCCGAGCGGCAGGTCGACCGCGCCCCCAAGGAGACCGTCGCCGACGCGATCCTCGACGAGGTGCAGCGCCTGCGAGCGCAGCAGGTGGGCGATGGAGCCGCTCCGTTCGATCGCGCGCGGTCCTGAGCATCCGGCCGCGATCGCGCGGCGGCGCGGCTCGGCCGCCTGAGCGGCGCCTACACTTCGTCGGCGGGATGGACGATGTCTACGAGCTCTACCGCCGCGGCATGGAGCTGCTCGAGGCAGGGCACAACCACCAGGCGACGATTCCGCTCGGGCGGGCGCGCGATCTGTCTCCGCAGCACACCTCGATTCGCGAGGGGCTGGGGCGGGCGCTGTTCCACGCCCAGCGCTGCGAAGGGGCGGCCGCCGAGTTCCGGGCGATCGTCGAGCGCGCGCCGACGAACGACTACGCGCTGTTCTGTCTTGGACGCTGCCTGCAGCTGCTCGGGCGCCACGCCGAGGCGCGCCAGCCGCTGGCGCTCGCCGCCTGCCTGCAGCCCGGAAGGCGCGACTACCGGCTCTACCGCGACCGCGCGCGTGCGCGAGCAGCGGGCTGACCGAGCCTTGGTCAACAATCCCGCCGGCGGCGAAACGGTGCTACCCTCGAAGCCACAGCTTCTGTAGTCCAGGGCGAACCTGGAGGCAGTACCGGAAGTGGGCGCTCGCCCGCTTTTTTTATGACCATCAAGCCGTATCCGCATCACCCGTCGGAGGAGAGCGTGACTGAACTTCAGACCGAGATCGAAGAGCGGCTCGCAAGCAGCGCGCCCGGGGTCGAGGTGCTGCTCGTCGAGGTGATCCCGGGCGAGGTGCTGCGCCTGTTCATCGACCATCCTGACGGTGTCACGCTGGCGATGTGCGAGCGCGTCTCGGAGCTGCTGTCGGACTATCGCGACCGCTACGCGCTCGAGGTCTCATCGCCCGGGCAGGATCGACCGCTGACCAAGCCCCAGCACTTCAGCCGGTTCCTGGGACGCCGCGCGCGGGTGCGACTGCGGGACGGGAGGGATGGACACAAGAGTCTGACGGGAGAGCTGGTCGGCGCCTCGGAGCTCGAGGTGACGATCGCCGCCCCTGATGGGATCGTGTCGATTCCCTACGAGCAGATCGCCCGCTCCAACCTCCTACCGGGAGACTAAGAGCCATGTCGAAAGAGATCCTCGAGGCCGTCCGCGGCCTTGCGGCCGAGAAGAACATCTCGTCCGAGAAGCTGATGGAGGCGCTGGAGGACGCGCTGCTGTCGGCATACAAGAAGACCCCGGGCTCGGCCCCGTATGCACGGGTCGAGATGGACCGCGAGTCGGGCGACTTCATCGTCTGGGAGCTGAAGATCCCGCCTGAGCTCGAGGAGCAGCTGCTGATCGAGTCGACGACCGACGTCGGTCCGACCGTCGATCCGGAGACGGGCGAGATGCGCGAGCCGCCCGAGCCGGAGATCGACATGGAGAAGCTCCGCGAGTACGAGGACCAGATCGAGACCGAGGACGTCACCCCGCACGACTTCGGGCGGATCGCGGCGCAGACGGCGAAGCAGGTGATCCTGCAGCGGATCCGCGAGGCCGAGCGCGACATGATGTTCGAGGAGTACCGCGATCGCGTCGGCGAGCTGATCACCGGGATCGTCCAGCAGTCCGACTCGCGCTACACGCTCGTGCAGCTCCGCGAGCGGGTCGAGGCGCTGCTACCGAAGTCCGAGCAGGTCGAGGGCGAGCGCTACGACCACTCGCAGCGGATCAAGGCTGTGATCAAGGACGTCTCGAACTCGACCAAGGGGCCGTCGATCATCGTCTCGCGGCGCGATCCGGAGCTGATCAAGTCGCTGTTCGAGCTCGAGGTGCCGGAGATCGCCGACGGGCTCGTCGAGATCACCGGGGTCGCGCGCGAGCCGGGCTACCGCTCGAAGATCGCGGTCGTCTCCCACGTCGACGGCGTCGACCCGGTCGGCGCCTGCGTCGGACCGCGCGGGTCGCGCGTGCGGATGGTCGTGTCCGAGCTGCGCGGCGAGAAGATCGACATCATCCCCTACAACGACGAGCCGGCGAGGTTCGTCGCCAAGGCGCTTTCGCCCGCCCGCGTGCGCGAGGTGCTCGTCGACGACGACGCCAAGCAGGCGACCGTGATCGTCCCCGACGACCAGCTGTCGCTTGCGATCGGCCGCGAGGGGCAGAACGCGCGGCTGGCGGCGAGGCTCACGGGATGGCGGATCGACATCCGCTCGGAGACCGAGTTCGCGGCCGAGGAGGCCGAGCACGGCTACGAGGAGGAGGAGACCCAGGGCCGCTGCGCAGCGATCCTCTCCAACGGCCGGCGCTGCCCTAACGCGGCGCTGCCCGGCTCGCGGTACTGCGGGATCGAGGCGCATCAGGCGCTCGCCGGCAAGAACACCGACCAGGTCGACGCCGGCGCGTAGGCCGGCCGCTTCTACACTCACTGAGATCGAATGCCGAAGCGCAGCGACGACACCACGAGCCAGCGCCGGGCCGAGCAGCCAGCTCGGTCGCAGGACGGTGCTGCCCGCGGGGGCACCGGCACGCCGGCGCGTCAGGCGGCCGCCACGGCGCGCGAGGCCGGTTCGGGCTCGGGCCAGGCCGGCGCCGCGCCCCGCCAGGCGCCCGCGGCGTCCGACGCTGCTCGGCGCTCCGGCCAGGACGCCGCCCCTGCCACCGGCGCCGGTCCCGGCACGGGCGCTGGTGCCGGCACGACCCCCGGCGCCGGCACCAGCGGAGAGCAGCCACACAAGCAACGTCCGACCCGCGACTCGCTCCAGGGCGAGCGCGCACCCGGCAACGCCGGTGGCCGGCGCAGGGTCGTGATCGACGCTCAGGCTTCGCGCCGCGCACCCGGCGGTGGACCGGGCGGCCCGGCGAGCCAGCCGCCCCGGCGCCAGCGCCGGGGCCGACGGCGCCGCGGCGTCTATGACGAGGAGGCCGAGTCGCGGCCCTCGCGCACGGCGGTCGCCGAGCGCAGCGCGATCAGGATCAACTCCGGCTCGACCGTCAAGGACGTCGCCGAGTACCTGGACGTGCCCGTTCCGGAAGTGATGAAGAAGCTGATGGCGCTGGGAGAGATGAAGACCCTGACCCAGACGCTTTCCGACGACTCGATCGAGGTGCTCGCCTCCGAGCTGGGCAAGGAGGTCGAGATCGTCCACTCCGAGGACGAGACCGTCGCCGAGCCGGTCTTCCACGACGATGAGGACGAGCTCGTCAACCGCGCGCCGGTCGTGACGATCATGGGCCACGTCGACCACGGCAAGACCTCGCTGCTCGACGCGATTCGCTCGACGCAGGTGGCGGCCGGCGAGGCCGGCGGGATCACGCAGCACATCGGCGCCTACCAGGTCCACCACGGCGACGCGACCGTGACGTTCCTCGACACCCCCGGTCACGAGGCGTTCACCGCGATGCGCGCGCGTGGCGCGAAGGTGACCGACCTGGCGGTGATCGTGGTCGCCGCCGACGACGGCGTCAAGCCGCAGACGCAGGAGGCGATCGACCATGCCAAGGACGCCGAGGTGCCGATGATCGTCGCGGTCAACAAGATCGACAAGGAGGGCTCCGACCCGGTTCGCGTGCGCGGCGAGATGGCCGGCCTCGGACTCCAGCCGGTCGACTGGGGCGGCGACGCCGACTTCGTCGACGTGTCCGCGAAGACGCGGCAGGGGCTCGACGAGCTGCTCGACACGATCGTCGCGCAGGCAGAGCTGATGGAGTTGCGCGCGAATCCGGACGCACCGGCGTCGGGCACGGTGATCGAGTCGAAGCTCGACCCGGGCCGGGGCCCGGTCGTGACGATCCTGATCATGCGCGGCACGCTCGAGGTGGGCGACGCGATGGTCGCCGGCGCGCACTACGGCCGCGTGCGGGCGATGCACGACTTCATGGGCAGCCGCGTGGCCCAGGCGCTGCCCGGCGAGCCGGTCGAGGTTCTCGGCTTCGAGGGCGTGCCGGAGGCGGGTGAGCGGATGCGCGTCGTCGAGCACGAGCGCCGCGCGCGGCAGCTCGCCGGCGAGAAGGCCACCCGGCTGAAGTCCGAATCGCTCGCGCGCCAGCAGAGCGGCAAGCGGATCTCGCTCGAGAACATCTTCGGGGCCGACATCCAGGAGCTCAACCTGGTGCTGAAGTCCGACGTGGCCGGGTCGCTGGAGGCGATCGAGGACGAGATCGCGAAGCTGCCCCAGGACGAGGTCAGCGTCAACGTGATCCGTCGCGCCGTCGGTGCAGTGACCGAATCCGATGTGATGCTCGCCGCCGCGTCCAACGCGGTGATCCTCGCGTTCAACGTCCGCCCGGTCGGCGACGCGCGCGCGGCCGCCGAGCGTGAGGGGGTCGAGATCCGCTCCTACGCGGTCATCTACCGCGCAATCGACGAGCTGCGCCAGGCGATGCAGGGCATGCTGGCGCCCGAGGAGGTCGAGGACGCGGTCGGCAGTGCCGAGGTGCGCCAGATCTTCCGTGCCTCGCGCGTGGGGACGATCGCCGGCTCCCACGTCACCGAGGGGCGGATCACCCGCGGCGGCAAGGTCCGCCTCGTCCGCGACGGCACCGTCGTGTACACCGGCGAGATCGCGTCGCTGCGCCGGGTCAACGACGACGTCCGCGAGGTCCTGGCCGGGTTCGACTGCGGGATCGTGCTCAAGGACTTCGCCGACATCAAGGACGGCGACGTCGTCGAGGCCTACGCGACGCGCCAGGTCGAGCGCGAGCTCGCCTGACGACCGCGGGTCCGGTGGGCCACATAGGCGGTGGCGCGGTGGCGTCGGGTTACGGCTTCGTCGCTGTGCTCGTCGTCGACCTGCACTTCCCGGAGGCGGGGAGCCTGAAGGCCAAGCGCAAGGATCTGCAGTCGCTGAAGGCGACGCTGCAGGTGCGCTTCGGCGCGGCGGTGTCGGAGGTCGCGTTCCAGGAGCTGTGGCAGCGGGCGCGTCTGGTCGTGTGCCTGGCGGGGGGTTCGGCTGCCGCGCTGTCGGACCGCGTCGAGGGCGTCGAGCGGTTCATCGACGCCCGCTCGCCCGCGGGGGCTGCGATCGAGCGGATGCTCGCCTCCGTCGAGGATCTTCACGACGTCGTTTCAACGCTCGGTCGGGGCGGATAGCATGCCTGGAGCAAGGATGCGCCGAGTGGACGAGGCGGTGCGAGCTGTGCTCGGCGATGCGATAGCCAGAGATCTCTCGGATCCTCGCGTTGGATTTGTGACGTTGACCGAAGTCAAGACGAGCCCCGACCTGCGCCATGCCCGCGTCTACGTGAGCGTGTTCGGGTCCGAGGCAGAACGGGAGGCGACGTTGGCAGCGCTGCGTGCGGCGCATGGGCACCTGCAGGCGAGGCTGGCGAGATCGCTGCGGCTCAAGCACACGCCGACGCTGACGTTCGAACACGACGCGTCCATCGACCGCGGCATGCGGATCACGCGGCTGCTGAAGGAGGACCGTGAGGGGGACCAATGAGTGACGTGACCCGCGATGAGTAGTGGCGTCGATCTGCGGACGGGAGCGGCCAGCGACGGCGACGGGGTCGGAGCCCAGGCGGCCGCCGGGGGCGCGGAGGCGGTCGGCGACGACGTGGCGGCCGCCCGCGAGCTCGTGATCGACCATCTGAGAGCTGCGACGAAGCTGGTGGTCGTGACCCACGAGAAGCCCGACGGCGACGCGCTCGGCTCGCTCGTCGCGATGCAGCAGATCCTCACGACGCTCGGCAAGGACTGCCTGATGTTCGTGGCCCACGACGAGTTTCCGCTGCCGTACGAGTACCGGTTCCTGCCGCTCGACGGGCTCGTCAGCGAGGCGCCGCCCGATCTCGACGAGCGCTGCGTCGTCTTCCTCGACTGCGGGAACCTCGAGCGCAACCCGGCCGAGGCGCTGCAGCGGACCGCGCACATCCTCAACATCGATCACCACCACGACAACACCCGCTTCGGGACGGCCAACCTGGTGGTCCCGAATGCGTCGTCGACGGTCGAGATCGTCTGGGACCTGATGCGCGGCCTCGGCATAGACCTCACGCAATCGATTGCAGAGTCGCTGTACGTCGGGCTTATCACCGACACCGGCTGCTTCATGTACGAGAACACGACCCCGCGCGCGCACATCATGGCGGCGGAGCTGATCGAGGCGGGGGTCGACGTCCACGGCATCTACCAGCACGTCTACGAGGGCGTCCCGGAGGCGAAGCTGGCGCTGCTCGCGCGCGGGCTGGCGCGGCTCGAGCGCTATGACGAGGGACGCCTGACGATCGCCCAGCTGTCCGCCGAGGACTTCTCGGCGACGCGGGCGGAGGAGAGCTATACGGAGGGCGTCGTCGACCACCTTCGCGCTGTTCGCGGCACCGCGGTGGCGGCGCTCGTCCGCGACCGGATCGGGGCCGGCGGTGCACCCGAACTGGACGGCGACGGCGCGCGGCTGCGCAAGGTCTCGCTACGGGCCACCGACATGCGGATCGACGTCTCGGCGATCGCCCGTGCAGCCGGCGGGGGCGGCCACCGGGCCGCCGCGGGCTTCAGCACCCGGCTCCCGTGGGACGAGCTGATCGCGTTCCTGCGAGAGCAGCTCGCAGCACAGCTGCCGGCGGCGTGAACGACGTCCCGCCCGCGCGGGCGCCGGCTCCGGGGGTTGGTGCACCGGGGGTTGGTGCACCGGAGGGTGCTGCAGCGGGCGTGCTGCTCGCCGACAAGCCCGCCGGAGTGACCTCCCACGACGTGGTCGCGGCCGTGCGGCGCGCACTCGGGCGCGGCGTCAAGGTCGGGCACGCGGGGACGCTCGATCCGTTTGCGACCGGGCTGCTGGTCGTGCTGGTCGGCCGCGCGACCCGGGTGCAGCGGTTCGTGATGCGGCTGCGCAAGGTGTACGAGGTTGAGGCACGGTTCGGCTGGGTGTCCTCGACGGGGGACCCGGAGGGGGTCTTGACTGGAACCGGGGCCGTGCCCGCGGGGAAACTCGTGCTGCCGGTGGGCGTCGTGCGCCAGCGCCCGCCGGCCTACTCCGCTGTGAAGGTCGACGGGAGACGTGCCTACGCGCTCGCGCGGGCGGGGGAGGAGGTCGAGCTCCCCGAGCGCGAGGTGACCGTCCATCGCTTCGAGGAGCGGTGGCGGTCGGGGGACCGGCGGGGGTTCGAGGTCGAGTGCTCGTCGGGCACTTACGTGCGCTCGCTGATCGCGGATCTCGGCGACGCCTACTGCACGGCGCTGCGGCGGACCAGGATCGGGCCGTTCGACGTGCAGGATGCGCACCGTATCGACGTCGACGACGCCCACCGTGTCGATCTCGGCGGCGCCGAGCTGACGCTGATCCCGCTCGACGACGCGCTCGGGTTCATTCCGGCGGTCGCCGTCACCGACGAGGCTGGGCGCGGTCTCGCCCACGGCCGGCGGGTGCCGCTGCCGGTTCGCGCAACGGTGCCTGCGGCGGTCGCCGGCGGCCGCGACGCGGTCGCTTCAGAGCCTTTGCCGAGCGCGTCGGAGCCGGCCGTCGTCAGGGCGATCGACAGCACCGGGCTCGTGTGCCTCGCCGAGATCGTCGGTCCCGCGGGCGATGCGGCGGAGCTGCGGCCGAGCGTCGGTCTGCGCGGGTGAGGGTCGCGGCGCCCGGCTCGTGGATAGGCTTCGCGCCCGGTGCACGTCACGAGCCTTCACGACGCAGCGCCGTGGCCGCGGCGGATCGCCGTCGGCGAGTTCGACGGGGTCCACCTCGGTCATCGCGAGGTGATCCGCGGCAGCGACACCGTCCTCACGTTCGAGCCGCACCCGCTGGTCGTCGTGCACCCGGCGGTTGCACCGAAGCTGCTCACCTCGCTGGCGGTCAAGACCGAGCTGATCGCATCGCTCGGGATCGAGGAGCTGGTCGTGATCCCGTTCGATCGAGCGATGGCGGGGCAGACGGCCGCGGAGTTCGTCGACGCGGTCCTGGTCGGCCGGCTCGGCGCCACGCACGTGTCGGTGGGCGAGAACTTCCGGTTCGGACACAACGCCGCAGGCGATACGGCGCTGCTGCTGGCGGACCGGCGGTTCCAGACGCGGGTCGTGCCGCTGGTCGAGGCCGACGGCGAGGTCGTCTCCTCGAGCCGGATCAGGGCGCTGGTCGCGAGCGGGGAGCTCGAGGCCGCCGGACGGCTGCTGGGCGCGCCGTTCCGGATGCGGGGCGAGGTCGTCGAGGGCGATCGTCGCGGCCGGACGCTCGGCTTCCCGACCGCCAACCTCGTCCCCGACGGGCTGCTCGCATGCCCCGGCCACGGGGTGTACGCCTGTGCGGTGGACGTCTCCGGGGCCGCGTACCAGGCAGCGGTGAACGTCGGGGTCAGGCCGACGTTCGCGACCGGGCGCGGGCTGCTCGTCGAGGCATACCTGCTCGACTTCAGCGGCGACCTCTACGGCCAGGAGCTGACGATCGAGTTCCATGGGCGGCTGCGCGGGGAGTGGCGGTTCGAGTCGGTCGACGCGCTCGTCGAGCAGATGGCGCGCGACGTCGCCCGGACGCGCGAGCTGCTGCCGGCCCGAGGCTCGCTCCCAGTCCCGCCGCGAGGCGACCCGCGCTGACCGGCTGCGGTCCGGGCGGTCAGCTCTGCTAGCCTGATCCGCCGCACATGACACTCACTTCCGAGCGAAAAGCAGAGCTGATCGAGAAGTTCGGCGACTCCGCCCAGGACACCGGCAAGGCCGAGGTCCAGGTGGCGCTGATGACGGAGCGGATCACCCAGCTCACCGACCACCTCCGCACCCACAAGAAGGACCACCATTCGCGCCGCGGGCTGCTGATGCTCGTCGGCCGCCGCCGCCGGCTGCTCAACTATCTCCAGCGCGACGATCTCGAGCGCTACCGGGCGGTCATCCGCGAGCTGGGCCTGCGCCGGTGACGGTGATCGCGCCCGGCGAGACGGTTCCCTCGTTCTCGCTGAAGCGCGACGACGACAGCGACTTCACCGAGACCGAGCTGGACGGCAACACGAGCGTGCTCGTCTTCTATCCGTTCGCGTTCTCGCCCGTCTGCACCGATCAGCTGAACCTCTACGAGGAGGTGCTCGATCAGTTCGCCGCAGCCGGGGCCGTGCTGTATGGCGTCTCCTGCGACTCGGTCTGGTCCCAGCGCGCGTTCAAGGAAAAGCTTGGCGTCACGATCGAGCAGCTGTCCGACTTCGAGCCGAAGGGCGCGACCTGCCGCGCGTTCGGAGTGCTGCACGCCGGCGGCTTTCCCGAGCGGGCGCTCGTGATCGTCGGCCCCGATCGGGTGGTCAAGTGGAGCTACCAGGCCGCTTCGCCCGGCGAACTGCCCGGCGCGAACCTGATCTTCGACGGCCTGGCCGCCTGAGCCGCCGCTCGCGCGGGCACGGGCGGTGAACGGTCTCGGCCCCGGTGGGCTCGGGTCCGCGGCGCTGCCGGCCGTCGGCCGCGACGACTGGGTCCGGGGCCCGGCGAGCGCCGCAGTCGTCTTGATCGAGTACGCCGACTTCGAATGCCCGTTCTGCGCCGTCCTGCACGAGCGGCTGGCGGTGCTGCTGGACACCGGGGGCGTGCGGCACGTCTTTCGCCACTTCCCTGTGAAGTCCACCCACCCGCGCGCGCAGGCCGCCGCGGCGGCGGCGGAGGCCGCCGGCCACCAGGGCCGCTTCTGGGAGGTCCACGACCGGCTGTTCGCCGACCAGGCTCGGCTCGAGGACCCGCACCTGTGGGAGCGGGCTGAGCGCCTCGGGCTCGACCTCGAGCGCTTCGACGCGGACCGCCGCTCGGCGGATGTGCTCGCTCGGGTGCGGCGGGACTTCGAGTCCGGCGTGCGCGCCGGCGTGGTGACGACGCCCACGGTATTCGTCGGCGACCGGTCCCTCCACGGAGACGACCTCCGCGCGTACCTGCAAACGCTGGGCAGGGGGTGAACTGCTCGGGTCTGGAGCCTCTATCCGAATATGAGCGACGGGCCTTTTACCGGCTATGGGCGGCATTAGGCCCATCGATCAGCAGATCCAGACCCTCGCCCGACGCCAGGGCGGCTACGTGGAGCGCAGGCAGCTGGCGGCGCTAGGGCTCTCGAGACACGCGATCGAGCACCGGATCGCCACCGGCCAGCTGCTTGCCGCGCACCGCGCCGTCTACGCCGTCGGCCACGTGCCGACCCACCCGCTCGCCCGCGCCAGGGGCGCGCTGCTCGCCGCCGGCCCCGACTCGGTCCTCAGTCACGGCTCCGCGGCGAGCCTGTGGGGCGCCTTCAGCGACTGGCGCCTGCCGTTCGAGCTGAGCTCGCCGCACGACCGCCGTCCAGGCGGGCTGATCGTCGTGCACCGCAACACCCGCCTGGCGCCCGACGAGATCCGCACCCACTACGGGATCCGGGCGACCAGCCCTGCACTGACGATGCTCGACGTCGCCTCGCGCCTCACCGACCGCAGGCTCCAGCGCGCGGTCGACGACCTTCGCCTCGGCGCCCGCCAGCTGACGCTCGAGCAGCTCGAGGACACCGTCGCCCGCTACCCGCGCCATCCCGGCGCCAAGGCAATCCATCGAATCCTGGGGACCGCCGAGCGCGAGCCGACCCGCTCGCCGTGGGAGCAGGACTGGCGCCCGTTCGCCCAGCGCCACCGGCTGGCGCCGCACGAAACGAACGTGCACGTCTGCGGTCACCGCGTCGACGTGTACTTCCCGGCCGAGCGCGTGATCGTCGAGCTCGACGGGTGGGACACCCATCGCACGCACGCCGCCTTCGTCGCCGACCGTGACCGCGACGCCGAGATCCTCGCCGCCACCGGCATCCTCACGGTCCGGCTGACGCGCGCCGGCTTCAGGCGCCGGCCGAGCCAGGAGGCGAAGCGGCTGCAGTCGATCCTCGAGCGGCGGCGGCGACGGCCGGCGGCCTGACCGTGCGCCCGCGCGCCGCGGCCGG
>DAHUYL010000008.1 GCA_027315255.1 Solirubrobacterales bacterium
ACGAGGAGCTGCTGCTGCGCCTGACGATGCCCGAGGAACAGGTGGCCGCGCTGGTCGCCGCGCGCGAGGGTGCGGCGCCACCACCGCCCGCGGTCGCAGTGGCGCGAGCGCGAGCGCGACCGGCGCCGGCGGCGACCCCGCCTGCGGCCCGGCCGCGACCGGCCGCCACCACTGACCGGGCGCCGCTCGTCGAGCTGGTGCGCGAGCTCGCGCAGCGGCCCGGGATCTCCTCGTTCACGCTCGCCCGCGGCGAGGAGCAGGTGGTGTGGCGCCGTGCCGGCTGAGCTGGGGCTCGACGCGGTCCGCGGGTTCGTGTTCGACGTCGACGGGACGCTCGTGCATCGTGGCCCGGACGGCCGCGCGCAGCCGCAACCGGGCGCGCTCGAGGTGCTCGAGCGGGTCCGTGCATCGGGCCGCCCGCTGGTGCTGTTCACGAACGGAAGCCACGTGCGCTCGGAGGCGTTCGCCCAGGGCCTGCGCGACGACGGGCTGCCGATCGCAGACGACGAGATGCTGACCCCGACCGACAGCGCGATCAGCTACCTGCGAAGGCGGCACGCCGGCGAGCCGGTGCTGCTGTTCGGGACGCACGCGATCCGCGAGCGGCTGGCCGAGGCGGGGATCGAGGTCGCCGACAACGGCGACGCGGGCGCCGTGCTCGTCACCCACGTCGACGAGGTCGACCTGCCGTCGATCGAGCGGGCGGCGCGGGCCGTCGGTCGTGGGGCGGCGCTGTTGACCGGCAGCTACGCGCGCGGCTACGCGGGCGCGAACGGGATCATCCTCAGCCGCGGCGCGATGGTGACCGCCGCGATCGCGAAGGGGGGTGGCCGGCGCCCGACGATCGTCGGCAAGCCCTCGCGCGTGGCGGTCGCGGAGATCAGCCGCCGGCTCGGGCTGCCGGCGTCGGAGCTGGCCGTGATCGGCGACGATGCCGGCATGGACATCGCCCTCGGCCGCCTCGGCGGGGCGCGGACGGTGCTCGTCCGCAGCGGCATCAGCGGTGCGGTCGCGCCCGAGGCGCTGCCTGCGAGCCAGCGCCCGGACGCGGTGATCGGCGCCGTCGCGGAGCTGCTGACGTTCCTGTAGCTGGTATCATCGATCACAAGGGACCAGGGCTGAGTTGGCGTGCCTGCAGGGGAGAAGCCATCGAGCATGGTGCTGGGAGAACGTGCATAGCGTGGTCCGGCGATGTCGGTGTTGAGGCGCTCCGCGCTCGCCGGTGCGTCCGTAACCGGCGCTGAGGTCGGACCGGCCGCGGAGGCCGGCGAAGGCGACGCCGGCGCGGGTTGGTCGGCGCGCGTGAGAGCCGCGGTCCGCGTCGAGCGCAGCGCGTGGCCTGGGCTGCTCGCAGGCGCGACGCTGGTCGCGGTGCTGCTCGGGGTGTTCGCCTACGTGCTCGCCAGCACCGAGGCGACCTCACGCAGGGAGGCCCGGCAGCGGTTCGGGGCCCAGGCGACGATCGCGGCCGGGCTGACGGATGCGATCCTGGCGACGCTCGAGTCCTCGGCCACGTCCCAGGCGAGCTCGGTCCTCGGCGGCGCGATCGACACCGCCGTCGTCAGGGACTACGCGAAGCGGTCGAACGACGCGTTCCTCGCTGTGACGGCCGGCGACGGGCGGCTGCTGGCCGCCTCGAGCGACGCCGCCGGTGCACTGCTGAGCTCGCCTCGGGCGCTGGCGGCGATGCGGGCCGCCGAGAGCGGCGCTCCGCGCTTCTCGGACCTGTTCACGGGGCCGGGCGGGGCGACGGTGGCGATCGGGGCGATCCCGTTCTCCGGACCTGCGGGCCGGCGGATCGAGGTCGTCGGCTATCCGGCCGCGACGCTGTACGTGTTCTTCAGCGGGCTCCTGGCCGGAGCGCTGCCGAGCGCCTCGACGCACGCGTTCGTGCTCGACGGGAACGGCCGGATCCTCGGCAGCCAGTACAGCGGCGCGCGCGCAGGCGAGCGCGTCCCGGTGTACTTCTGGAACGTGCTGCGGCGGCATCGAGCCGGTGGCTACCACGGAGCGAGCGGCAGTCGCTACGTGGTCGCAGCGCCGATCCGGACGACCGGCTGGCGGATGGCGATCACCGAGCCGCTCGACCAGCTGTACACGGCGCTCTCGGGCTCTCGCAGCTGGGTGCTGTGGGCGGTGTTCGCTGCGCTCGCATCCGCCTCGCTGGTCGGGCTCGGGCTGCTCGCGCGGGCACTCTCGTCCAAGGCCCTGATCGCCCGCCAATCGCGTGAGCTGGCGCGTGCGAACCGGGCGCTGACGTCGGCCAATGCCGAGCTGGATGCGTTCAGCTACTCCGTCTCGCACGACCTGCGCGCGCCGCTGCGTGCGGTCGACGGGTTCTCGCAGATCCTGCTGTCGGAGCACGCCGGCGAGCTCGCGCCCGACGCCCGTCACTATCTCGACGTGGTCAGGCGCAACGCGGTCGGGATGGGGGCCCTGATCGACGGGCTGCTGGCGTTCTCGCGGCTCGGCCAGCAGCAGCTGAGCGTGAGGACGGTCGACGTCGAGCGGCTCGCGCAGGATGTCGTGGTCGAGCTGCAGTCGACCCCGGGCGGCGCGGCCGCCGAGATCACGGTCGAGCAGCTGCCGCCGGCGCGAGCCGACGCCGCGCTGCTGCGGCAGGTGTTCGTCAACCTGCTGTCGAACGCGCTCAAGTACTCGCGCGGCCGATCGCCCGCGATCATCCAGGTCGGCGCCGAGCGGCTGAACGGAGTCCCCGTGTACTTCGTCCGCGACAACGGGGCCGGGTTCGACATGCGCCATGCCGACAAGCTGTTCAAGGTCTTCCAGCGGCTGCACCGGGCCGAGGACTACGAGGGGACCGGGGTCGGGCTGGCGCTCGTGGCACGGATCGTGGGGCGCCACGGGGGGCGCGTGTGGGCCGACTCGAAGCCGGACGGCGGTGCCACCTTCCACTTCACATTGGGCGCGGCGGCCGATGGGCGCTGACGGGATCGAGATCCTGCTGGTCGAGGACAACCCCGACGATGTCGAGCTGACGCTGCGGGCGTTCGAGCGCCACCGGCTCGCCAACCGGATGCACGTCGCGCGCGACGGGCAGGAGGCGCTCGACTACCTGTTCGGCGCGGACTGCGGCGCAGCTGTCGCGGGCGCCGGCGAGCGGCGCCTGCCGCGGGTGATCCTGCTCGACCTGAAACTGCCGAAGGTCGACGGACTCGAGGTCCTTCGCGCGATCAGGTCGGACACGGTGCTGGCGCGCGTTCCGGTCGTGATCCTCACGTCCTCGCGCGAGGAGCGCGACCTCGTCGAGAGCTACAGCCTCGGTGTCAACAGCTACATCGTCAAGCCGATCGACTTCTCGAAGTTCGTCGAGACGGTGCAGGCGCTCGGGTTCTACTGGCTGCTGTTGAACGAGCTGCCGGGCACCTCCGGCGCGGAGGCTCTGGGCAGGTCATCGTGAGCGCGTCGCTGCGGCTGCTGATGATCGAGGACTCGGAGAGCGACGCCGAGCTCGTCCTGCACGCGCTCGCGCGGCACGGCTACAGCACCGAGCACCGGCGCGTGGACGACGAGCCGACGCTGCGCCAGGCGCTCGGCGATGCGTGGGAGATCGTCCTGTGCGACCACGGCCTGCCGGGCTTCAGCTCGTTCGAGGCGCTTGCGCTCGTCCGCGAGCACGATCACGAGCTGCCGTTCGTGATCCTGTCGGGGACGATCGGCGAGGAGGCCGCGGTCGAGGCGCTCAGGGCCGGCGCCCGTGACGTCGTGCTGAAGGGCAACCTCGCGCGGCTCGGCCCCGTCGTCGACCGGGAGCTGCGCGAGGCCGCGATCCGTCGCGAGCGCGCCGAGCTCGAGGCGCAGCTCAACCACGCGGAGAAGCTCGACGCGATCGGCCGGATGGCGGCGGGCATCGCCCACGACTACCGCAACCTGCTGGGCGTTGTACTCGGCTTCAGCGACCTTGCCCTGCAGAGCCTCGAGGCGCAGCATCCGGCGCGCGAGCACGTGGCCGAGATCAAGACGGCCAGCGAGCGCGCGATCGCGCTGACACAGCAGCTGCTGACGTTCGCCCGGATCGACGGCGGGACGCCGGACCTGGTCGACGTCAACGACGTCGTCGACGGTCTCGAGCCGATGCTCCGCCCGCTGCTCGGCCCGGACATCGCCTTCGCCGCGGTGCTCGAACCCGAGCTTCCGTGCGTGTTGATCGACCCCCGCAGCCTCGAACAGGTGATCGTCAACCTCACCGTGAACGCCCGCGACGCGATGCCGGGCGGCGGCAGCTTCACGCTGCGCACCGGCCAGCGCCTGCGCGCAGCGGGCGGGGCCGCGCCGGAGTCGGGTTCGCAGCTCGAGCGCTGGGCGGTCGTGACCGCCAGCGACACCGGCGTCGGCATCGACGGCAAGGTGAAGACGCGGATCTTCGAGCCGTTCTTCACCACCAAGGCCCCCGGGCGGGGCACCGGGCTCGGCCTGCCCAGCTCGCTGCGCATCATCGAGCGGGCGGGCGGCACGATCACGGTCGCGTCGGAACCGCAGCGTGGCACGACCTTCGAGATCCGGCTTCCTGCTGCCGGCGTCGCTGGCGACGCGAGTGCGACTGCCGGCGCCGAGCCGGAGCCGCGGGCGCGTGGCGGCAGCGAGACCGTATTGCTCGTCGAGGACAACGAGCCGCTGCGTCGCCTGCTCACGCAAGCCCTGGCGTCGGACGGCTACAAGCCGCTGGCGGCGCCCGACGGGGCCGCCGCGGTCGCGCTGGCGGAGCGGCACGCCGGCCCGATCGACCTGCTGCTGACCGACGTCGTGATGCCGGCGATGCGGGGCACGGAGCTTGCGCGGCGGCTCGTGCGCAGCCGCCCGCAGCTGCGGGTGATGCTCATGTCCGCGCAACCCCGACCGGCCGACGCGGACGCGAGTGCGGACTTCATCGGCAAGCCGTTCACGCTCCCGGCGCTCGCGGTCCGGAGTCGCGAGCTGCTCGACCGCGGCAGCTGACGACGCCGTGGCGGTCGGTAGATCGCCACGGCGAGGCTGCGGCGCGCCCGGGATGTGGACGGCGGCAGCCGGCTCATATACTCCCCCTAGGTATCTACTACCCGGTCGGGGTATACGCGAGAAGGGATCTGCAATGTCCGAGACAGTCACGTATCGAGTTCCCGGGATGAGCTGCGAGCACTGCCGCAACGCGGTCAGCGACGAGGTGTCGGCGGTCCCAGGGGTCAGCGACGTCGATGTCGACCTCGATGCGAAGCTCGTGCGAGTCTCGGGCGAGGCGCTGGACGACGCGGTGCTGCGCGCCGCGATCGACGACGCGGGCTACGAGGTGGCGTGATGGCGACCGCGCTCGAGCGAACGAGCGACCGCGCGGCCGAGCGAATCGAGCTCGCGCTCGGGGGAATGACCTGCGCGTCGTGCGCGACGCGGATCGAGAAGCGCCTGAACAAGCTCGAAGGGGTCAGCGCGTCGGTCAACTACGCCTCGGAGGAGGCGGCGGTCACGTTCGATCCGGGACTCGTCAGCGTCGAGGACCTGATCGGCGCCGTCGAGGCGGCGGGCTATCACGCGACCCCGGCGCAGGAGGGGGCGGACGAGGTCGATCCGGCGCGGGTATGGCTGCTCAGGCTGGTTGCGGCGGCGGTGCTGTCGGTGCCGGTCGCGGTGCTGACGTGGGCGACGCAACTTCAGTTCTCGGGCTGGCGCTGGCTGTCGCTCGGGTTGACGGCGCCGGTGGTGCTGGTCGCCGGCTGGCCGTTCCATCGTGCCGCCGCAGCAGGCGCCCGCCATCTGGTCGCGACGATGGACACGCTGATCTCGCTCGGAACGCTTGCGGCGTTGACCTGGTCGACGGTCGTGCTCGCGGCCGGGATCCACGAGGGCGTCTACTTCGACGCGGCGGGGCTGATCACCGCGCTGATCCTGCTCGGTCGGTACCTGGAGGCACGTGCCAAGCGCCGGTCGGGCGAGGCGCTGCGCAAGCTGCTCGAGCTCGGGGCGAGGGAGGCGCGGGTGCTGCGCGACGGCCAGGAGGTGCTGGTGGCGGTCGAGCAGTTGCGGGTCGGGGATCTGTTCGTCGTCCGGCCCGGAGAGAAGGTCGCGACCGACGGCGTCGTCGAGAGCGGCGCGTCCGCGGTCGACGCGTCGATCCTGACGGGCGAGTCGGTGCCGGTCGACGTCCGGCCGGGCGACCGGGTTGCGGGCGCGACGATCAACGTCTCGGGGCGGCTCGTCGTGCGCGCGACCGGGGTCGGCGCCGACACGGCGCTGGCGCAGATCGCCAGGCTCGTCGGGCAGGCGCAGGCTGGCAAGGCGCCGGTGCAGCGGCTTGCGGATCGGGTCTCGGGCGTGTTCGTGCCGGTCGTGATCGTGCTGTCGCTGCTGACGCTCGCGGGGTGGCTGCTCGCCGGCGCCAGCGCGGCCGCGGCGTTCACCGCGGCGGTCGCGGTGATCGTGATCGCCTGCCCGTGCGCGCTCGGGCTGGCGACCCCGACCGCACTGATGGTCGGCACCGGCCGCGGCGCGCAGCTCGGGATCGTGATCAAGGGCCCCGAGATGCTCGAGCAGACACGCCAGGTGACGACGGTGGTGCTCGACAAGACGGGCACCGTGACGTCGGGCCGGATGGCGGTCAGCTCGGTGGTCGCGGCCGACGGCGTCGAGGAAGCCGAGCTGCTGCGGTTGGCAGCCGGTGCCGAGCACGCGAGCGAGCATCCGATCGCGCGGGCGATCGCCGACCATGGACGCGCCCGGCTCGGTGAGCTGCCCGAGACCGAGAGCTTCGTCAACCAGGCGGGGCTGGGGGTGCAGGCGGTGCTCGACGGGCACGGCGTGCTGGTCGGCCGCGCGGCGTTCCTCGAGGAGTGGAGCGTCAGCCTGCCGGCTGCGCTGGCTGGCGCCGCCGACCGGCTCGAGGCGGGCGGCGACACGGTCGTTGCGGTCGCGTGGGACGGCGTGGCGCGCGGGGTGATCGCCGTCTCCGATCAGCTGAAGCCATCGAGCGCCGAGGCGATCGCGGAACTGAAGGCGCTCGGCCTGCGGCCGGTGCTGCTGACGGGCGACAACGAGCGGGCGGCAGCGACGATCGCCGCCCGGATCGGGATCGATCGCGTCCTGGCAGGTGTGCTTCCGGACGGAAAGGCGAGCGAGATCCGCCGGCTGCAGGAGGCCGGCGAGGTCGTGGCGATGGTCGGCGACGGCGTCAACGACGCGCCGGCGCTCGCCCAGGCCGACCTCGGGCTAGCGATCGGAACCGGCACGGACGTCGCGATCGAGGCGTCCGACCTGACCTTGGTGTCGGGAGACCTGCGCGCCGCCGCGGACGCGATCCGTCTCGCCCGCCGCACGCTCCAGACGATCAAGGGCAACCTGTTCTGGGCGTTCGCGTACAACGTAGCGGCGATCCCGCTGGCGATCTCGGGAGTGCTCGATCCGATCATCGCCGCCGCGGCGATGTCGTTCTCGAGCGTGTTCGTCGTCTCGAACTCGCTCAGGCTCAGACGCTTTCGATCCGGAAGGGAGAACACATGAGCGACGCCGCCGTCGCGCCGACGCATGGCTACACACCCGACAAGCAGGCGCTGACCAAGCGCCTGCACCGGATCGAGGGGCAAATCCGGGGGATCGAGAAGATGCTCGCCGAGGACCGCTACTGCATCGACATCATCACGCAGATCTCGGCGGTCACGACCGCGCTCGACGCGGTCGGCTTCAAGATCCGCGACGACCACGTCAAGCACTGCGTGGCCGGCGCGCTCGCGTCCGGCGACGAGCAGGTCGCGGCCGAGAAGAGCCGCGAGCTGCTCGACGCGGTCCACCGCTTCGCTCGCAGCCGCTAGACGGAAGTCTTCCGGCTGGCGGTGCTTTGTCGGGTTGACCGCGATCGTCGGGTCGATCGCGATCGTCGTGCGGCCGCACGGTGTCGCAGAGCAGAGCCCGGGCGGGTCCGGAGGCTTTCGTGGAAGCGGCGTAAGCTCGACAGCATCGGGGTTTGTGGTTGGGGTGGTGCGGATCGGCTGCGTATGGGGGCGTGGGTGCGCTGGGTGTGGTCGCGGGGTGGGTGCTGTTGAGGTTGTGCCCGTCGTCGGCGGCGGCGGGGTCGGTCCGTCGAAGGTCATGCGGACGGGAGTTGCCGTCGACCCGGCAGCGGCGTGCCACGGCCGCCGGCGACGGGACGGCCCCGCCGATCGGACGCGAAGCGAGGTGGGTTGGCAGAGCTGTCCCGGTGCCGCCGCGACCCGCGGTGCGCTCGCGGCCCTGGAGTCGAGCGCCCGACGTAACAAGCGCTGCTAGACGACCGCGGCGCTCAGCGCGGCCTGGCGGATCTCGCTGGGGGTCGCGCCGAAGTGGCGCTTGAACACCCGCGAGAAGTGCGCGGCGTCGCAGAAGCCCCAGCGGAACGCGATGTCGGTCACCGAGCCGCCGTTCGGGCGACGCAGGTCCTCCTCGCAGCGGGCCAGGCGCTCGTTGCGGACGAGCACCGCGACCGAGCTGTCGGCGTCCTCGAACAGCGCGTGGAGCGCCCGCAGCGACATCGCGAACGCCTGGGCGATCGACGCCGGCCCGAGATCGGGGTCGCGCAGGTGCGCGCGGATGTGTCGCCTGATCTCGACGCGCAGCGCCGAGCGCTCGGCCGCGCGCGCGGTCGGCAGTCCCGGCTCGACGACGGCGCGCAGCAGCTCGAGCGCGGCGTCCGAGGCGGCCGCCGCCGCCTCGCCGTCGAGCTGGGGCTGCTCGAGCGCGAGCGCGTTCATGTAGCGCACCAGCAGCCGCGCCGGCCCGGCGTCGCGCAGCGGTGGGATCGACTCGACCTCGGCCAGGCGCGGGCAGACCGACAGCACCCGCCGGCGGGGGAACAGCAGCGTGCGCTTGTAGAACGACTTGACGATCTCGACCTCGACCGGCTGCACCCCGTCCCACAGCATCACCTGGCCGGCGCTCAGGATCAGCTCGCGGCCGCCCTCCCGGACTGCCTCGGCACCCTTGCCGACGAACTGAAACCCGATCACGTCCTCGGCCGGCGCCGGACCGTGCAGGCCGATCAGGGCGTGGTCGCGGCGGCCGGCGAACGGCGCGGCCGCGCAATCGACGAGCGTCAGGTCGGCGATGCGACGCCTCGTGACGGCGCCTGCGAACACGTCCGGTGTGGCGCTCGTGGCGCGCACCTCGAACGACAGGTGCGTCGTCGCGAGGATCCGCGACCACGAATCGAGCCGCGCGGCATTGGTCGCGCCCGTCGCCGACCATCGCTCAGGCCGGCCGGTGCCCTTCAGCCAGGGCTCGGCTGGGCCCGCATCCTGCGGAGCGACCGACAGGGCGCTCAGCGCCTGCACTCCGGCATCCTCTGCAATCTCGCTCTCGTCCCGGCTGCGGCGTTCCTGCCGCGGTCTGCAGATCATAGTCGCTGGGTGGCCGGCCGCATCACGTCGCCGGCGCTCGGGTGCAGTCCGGCGGCGCCGGCGCACGCGACGAGCGAAAGCGCGGCCATGATCAGGAACGCGACCGTGTACGGCATCGTCGCCGCGGGGTGCGATGAGAACAGGTTGCCGACGGGATGGCCGACGCGCAGCGCGATCGCGCCGATCGCGACCCCGAAGCCGCCGGCCAGCTGCTGCACGATCGCCTGGAGCGTGTTCGCGTCGGGCAGCTCGCTCGCGGTCGTCTCGCTGAACGGGAGCGTCGAGTAGCCGGTCGCGCCGACCGACCGGGCGATCCCGCTGAGCACGAGCACGATCGCGATCAACGTCGCGGGCACCGCCGCCGTGGTGAACGCGATCACGATCATCGTCAGCGCCTGGAGCGCGGTGCTCGCGACGAGCACCGCTCGGAACCCGAAGCGCCGGTACAGGAAGGTGGTCGCCGGCTTGATCCCGATGTTGCCGACGAAGATCCAGAGCACGAGCGCGCCCGACTTGACCGCGCTCCAGCCGAACACCTGCTGGAACAGCAGCGGCACGAGAAACGGCGCGGATCCGATCACGCTGAAGTAGACCGATCCTCCCGACAGGGAGGAGCGCAGCGTGTGGTTGTGCAGCGTGCGCAGGTTGACCAGTGGCGCGTCGGTCGACAGCAGGTGACGAACCGCCACGACGAGGAGTGCCGCGGACGCGAGCCCGACCCCGAGCACGAGCGCCGCGCGTGGCGAGCTGCCCGCCAGCAGCGTCGCGGTCACCGTCAGACCGCCGAGACCGGCCGCCGTCAGCACGACGCCGAGGACGTCGAGTCTCGGAGCGCGCGGCTGCGCCGGCGAGACGATCAGCCGGAGCGCCAGGACGAGAGCGAGCGCGCCGAGCGGCACGTTGATCAGAAACAGCCAGTGCCAGCTGGCATACGTCGTGATCAGGCCGCCGGCGAGCGGTGCGACGACGGGCGCGATCAGCGCCGGCCAGACGAGGTAGGCGGTCGTTCGCAGCAGGTCGGACCTGGCGCTCGCGCTCAGCACGACGAGCCGGCCGACCGGGACCATCAAGGCCCCGCCGAGGCCCTGGAGCACGCGCATGGCGACGAGCTGGCCCAGGTTGGACGACAGCGCGCAGCCGAGCGACGCGAGCGTGAAGCAGGCGATCGCCACGAGGAAGATCCGCCGCGCTCCGAAGCGCGAGCACAGCCACCCGCTGAGCGGGATCAGGGCGGCGGTCGTGACCGCGTACGCGGTGATGATCACGCTCAAGGTGCCGGTCGTCACCGACAGCGCGCGGGCGATCTTCGGAGCCGAGGTCGTGACGATCGTCCCGTCCAGCATCTGCATGAAGAAGCAGCCGGAGACCAGCAGCGCCGCCTTCCTGTGCCCGGAGTCGCTCACGCGGTGCTAGCGATCGGCGTACCCGGGCGCCGGCGAAGGACCCAGCCGAACGTCAGGAATCTGCCGGCGCGCCGGCCCGCGGGGCGCTCGCCGCGCTGCGCGCCTGAGCGGCCTCCGCCTCGGCCTGAAGCTCGCGGGCGAGCGCGACGAAGCGATCGAGCGCCGCCGGGTCGAGCAGCGCGCTGCGGCTCGCGACGCGCTCCGCCGCCTCGCCTCGGAGGATCCGCTTGACGGGCGTCTCGAGCTTCTTGCCGGTGAGCGTGCGCGGGATCGCGGGGACCGCAACGATCCGGTCGGGGACGTGGCGAGGTGACAGCTGGGCGCGCAGCGTCCCTGCGATTCGTCGCTGCAAAGCCTCGTCGAGCTCGGTGCCGTCGGCCAGCACGACGAACAGGTAGAGGGCGCCGCTGCCGCCGCCGGAGTCCTCGAGGTGGACGACGAGCGAGTCGAGGACCTCCGGGAGCTCCTCGATCACGCGGTAGAACTCGCCGGTCCCGAGACGGACCCCACCGCGGTTCAGCGTCGCGTCCGAGCGGCCGGTGAGCACGCAGCTGCCGCGCTCGCTGAAGCGGATCCAGTCGCCCTGGCGCCAGACGCCGGGGTAGCGGTCGAAGTACGTGTCGCGGTAGCGGGAGCCGTCGGCGTCTCCCCACAGCGCGACCGGCATCGACGGCATCGGCGAGGCGATCACGAGCTCGCCGAGCTCGCCGACCAGCTCGCGCCCGTCGGGGTCGAACGCGCGCACGTCGACCCCCAGGCACGGGCCCGAGATCTCGCCGCGATACACGGGCAGCGCGAACGCGCCCGACACGATCCCGGTGCAGACGTCGGTGCCGCCCGAGCCGTTGATCAGGAGCGCTCCCGGCGGCAGCTGCTCGAGCACGTAGTCGTAGCCCTCGGCGGGGAACGGCGAGCCGGCCGTGATCAGCGTGCGGATCGAGCGCAGGTCGAGGTCGCGGCCTGGCTGGAGCCCCGCCTTGCGGCATGCCATCAGGAACGGCGGGCTCGCGCCCATCACGGTCGGGCGCAGCTCCTCGGCGAGCCGCCACTGCTCCATCAGGTCGGGCCACGCCGGGTCGCCGTCGAGCATCACGATCGACGCACGCAACAGCAGCGCCGAGACGAGCGCGTTCCACATCATCCAGGCGGTCGTCGAGAACCACTGCAGGCGCGCGCCCGGCTTCAGGTCCCACACCAGGCCCTGGCTCTTCAGGTGCTCGAGCAGCTGACCGCCGTGACCGTGGACGATCGCCTTCGGCAGCCCGGTCGTGCCCGAGGAGAACAGGATGTACAGCGGGTGCTCGAACGGCACGGGCTCGAACTCGAGCGCAGCGGAGTCGGCGAGCAGCTCGTCCCAGCCGATGGTGTGCTCGAGCGAGTCCGGGCCGTAGGGCACCGAGATCACCTGGCGCAGTGTCGGCAGGCCGGCGCGGATCGCGGCGACCTCGTCGCGGCGGTCGATGTGGCGGTCCCGGTAGCCGTAGCCGGGGACGGCGAGCAGCACCGACGGCTCGATCTGGCCGAAGCGGTCGATCACGCTGCGCGGCCCGAACTCGGGTGCGCAGGTGGCCCACACCGCGCCGATGCTGGCCGTCGCGATGAACGCGACGAGCGTCTCGGGGATGTTCGGCAGGTAGGCGACGACGCGATCCCCCGGCCGCACGCCGAGCGCCAGCAGTCCGGCGCGGGCGCGCGCGACCTGGTCGCGCAGCTCGCCGAACGTCAGCTGCACCGGCGGGCGGGTCTGCGAGCGGCCGATCGCGGCGACCGTGTCGCGGTCGCGCTCGCGGCCGATCAGGTGCTCGGCGTAGTTCAGCCGAGCGCCGGGGAACCAGCGCGCGCCGGGCATCGTCCGGTCGGCCAGCACCCGCTCGTAGGGTGCGTGGAAGCGGACCTCGAAGAAATCCGCGATCGCGCCCCAGAACCCCTCGAGGTCCTCGACCGACCACCTGCGCAGTCCCTCGTAGCCGTCGAACTCGAGGCCACGTTCGGTTTCGAGCCAGGTCATGAACCGGCCGATCTCGGTCGTCTCGCGGAGGTCCGCCGGCGGTGTCCACAACACCTCGCCGATGGGCGGCGAGTCGCTGGTCGCCTGCTGCGCTCCGGCCGTGCTCATACGCCCACCGCCACTTCGACGAGCACCGGCTCGCGGCGCCCGCGCAGATCGGCCAGGACCTCGTCGAAGGTCTGGAGCAGCTGCTCGTGGGTCTCGACGTGGACCGCTGAGCAACCGAATCCGCGCGCCACCTGGCACAGGTCGAGCTCGCCGAACCCGGGCCACGGCGCGCGGCCGCCGCGCTGGCGCGCCTGCGCGTCCATCGCCTCGTATGCGCCGTTGGCCATCACGATCCAGACGACGCCGACCCCGTACCGCGCGGCGCTCCACACCCCCTGGATCGTGTACGTCGCGGCGCCGTCGCCGAGCACCGCGACGACGCCGCGGTCGGGCAGCCCCAGCCGCACCCCCACCGCTCCCGGCAGCCCGAACCCGAGGCCCCCGTTGGCGCAGGTGACGAACCCGAGCGGAGTGCGGATCGGGATCCGCGCGAGCAGCTCGGGGCGGCTCGACGGCGACTCCTCGACGATCACGGTGTCGGGCTCGAGGCGCTCGGCCAGCGCGGCGAGGACATGGCCCGGCCGCAGCGGTTCGCCCGCCGCCGGCGGTGGCGGCGCCGGCGGACGCGCACGAAGGGGAGCGGAGGGGGTGCGATCGCGTGCTCGCAGAACCCGCACGAGCCCCTCGCACGCGCTCGCGAGCGGCGCGACCACCGCCAGCTCGGCGAGGCTGCGGTGCGCCTCGGCGGGATCGTCGGTCAGGACGGCGACGCGCGTGCCCGGCGCGACCGGCGGGCCGGGTTCGTCGAGCAGGTACAGCTTGAACGCGCTCGTCCCGAGCACGAGCAGCCCGTCGTGGCCGGCCAGCGTCTCGCGCAGCAGCCGCCGCTGCCACGGCAGCTGGCCGGCGAACAGCGGGTGGTCCTGCGGGAAGCCGGCGCGGCGGCAGAAAGGCTCCTGCCAGACGGGCGCGCCGAGCCGCTCGGCGACCGCCACCGCGCCCGCCCACCCCTCGGGCGTGTCGGTCGCGCCGCCGACGACGATCGCCGGGCGCTGCACCGCGTCGAGCAGCTCCGCGAGCTCCGCCAGCGCGACCGCGTCGGCCGCCATCGCGCGGCTCACGCGCGCCGGCGGCAGCGGCGCGAGCGGCTCGGCCGGCTCGGCCCAGTCGCCCATCGGCACGACCACGAGCGCGGGCCCCATCGCCGCCTTCGCCTCGTGGTAGGCGCGCGCGATCGCGCCGGGCACGTCCTGCGGGCGCACCGGCAGCGAGGACCAGACCGGGTACTCGCCGGCGACCCGCTCGAGCGCGCGGCCGGACAGGAACGGCTCGAGCACGAGCTGCCTGCGATCCTGCTGCCCGACCACGACGACCAGCGGCGCCCGCGAGTCGCGGGCGTTGGCGATCGCGTTGATCGCGTTGCCGAGCCCCGGGGCCGTGTGCAGGTTGACGAACGACGGCTCGCCGCGCGCGAGCGCGTAGCCGCTCGCCATCCCGACGACCGAACCCTCGTGCAGCCCCAGCACGAACCGGAAGTCCTCCGGCAGATCGACCAGGAACGCGACCTCGGTCGAGCCCGGGTTGCCGAAGATCGTCGTCAGCCCGTGGCGGCGCATCACCTCGAGCGCCGCGTCCCTGACGGTCGCGTGAGGCCCCGGCGCCGCACCCCCAGGCGGCGCCGGCGGCGAGAACCGCTCGATCGTGCTGCTCACTGCGGGTCGGTCGGGTAGTGGCGCGGCCGCTCCTGGATCGAGATCCAGCGCAGCTCGGTGAACTCCTCGAGCGCTGCGCGGCCACCGAAGCGGCCGAAGCCGCTCGCCTTGACGCCACCGAACGGCATCTGCGGCTCGTCCTGGACGGTCGTGTCGTTGATGTGGCAGATCCCCGACTCGATCCGCTGGGCGAGCTCGAGCGCGGCCGGGACGTTCTCCGAGAAGATCGCCGCCGACAGCCCGTACTCGGTGTCGTTGGCGACGCGCACCGCCTCGTCCGGCGAGTCGACCTCGATGATCGACAACAGCGGGCCGAACGACTCCTCGCCGTACAGCCGCATCGCCGGCGTGATCCCCGACAGCAGGGTCGGCGGGAAGCAGGGTCCGTCGGGCTGCCCGCCGGTCAGCGCGGTCGCGCCCTGGGCGACCGCATCGTCGACCAGCTCCTTGATCCGCTGCAGCGAGGCGCGGTTGATCATCGGGCCGATCGCCGTCGTCTGCGCGCGCGGGTCGCCGACCGGCAGCGCCTGTGCCCGCTCGACGATCTTCTGCGCGAGCGAGTCGGCGACCTTGCGATCCACGACCAGCCGCTCGGTCGACATGCAGATCTGGCCCTGGTGGAAGAACGCGCCGAACGTCGCGGCGGCCGCCGCACGGTCTAGATCGGCGTCCTCGAGCACGATCAGCGGAGCCTTGCCGCCGAGCTCGAGCAGCACCCGCTTGAGGTGCCGGCCCGCCTTCTCGGCGATGATCCGCCCGACCCGGCTCGAGCCCGTGAAGTTGATCCGCCGCGTCAGCGGATGCGCGATCAGCTCGTCGACGACGTCGGCTGCGGCCTCGGGGGCGTTGGTGATCAGGTTGACCGTGCCGGCCGGCAGGCCCGCGTCGTGCAGCACGCGCGCGATCTGGCCGTGCGTGCGCGGGCACAGCTCGGACGCCTTCAGCACGACCGTGTTGCCGTACGCCAGCGGCGTCGCGACGGCGCGCGTCCCGAGGATCACGGGCGCGTTCCAGGGGGCGATCCCGACGACCACGCCGCACGGCTGCCGCACGCCCATCGCGAGCTTGCCCGGGATGTCCGAGGGGATCACCTCGCCGGTCACCCAGTACGCCTGGGCGGCCGCCTCGCGCAGCATCCCGGCCGCCAGCGCGACGTTGAACATCCCCCAGCCGAACACGCCGCCGGTCTCCTCGACGACCGTCTGCGCGATCTCCTCGGCGCGCTCCTGCATCAGGTCGGCGGCCTTCGAGAGCAGCGCCCGGCGCTCGGCCGGGGCGGCCGCGCTCCAGCCGGCGAATGCGGCGTGGGCGGCCTCGACGGCCGCGCTGGCGTCCTCGCGGGTGGCGGCCGCTGCGCGCCCGATCGTCTCGCCCGTGAACGGGAAGGTCTGCTCGTAGGTGGCGCCGTCGGGGCGTGCTGCGCTCCATTCGCCGCCGATCAGCAGCTGCTGCTGCGCCAAGTCAACCGTCGCCATCTCGTTCTCCTCGACCTTCCGTCGATGTCCGTTCGCCAACAGTAATCCACGTCGGCAGGCGCGAGGCCGAGAGGGTGCCGGCGAGAGTGCGCGCACGGTCAACGATCGCGGCTCTGGCGTGCATGCGCGACGGGGTGGAGCGCGCGCAGAATTGCGCTCGATGAGCTCGCCCGCGCCCGTCCGGCCCGCCGCCGGCCTGTTCGCCGAGCCGCGGCCGGTGACGGCGGTCGCGGACCTGTTCGCGAACGTCTGGCAGCTCGGGTACGTCACGACCGACCTGGATCGCGCGATGGCGGAGCTTGGCTCGCGGCTCGGGCTCGACCACTGCCTGTCGCTTCCGAGCGCAGGCGCGACGTTCATGGCCGGTGAGGACGTCGTCCCGTGGGAGGCGCGGTTCGCGATGGGCGCGCGTGGCGGGCTGATCGTCGAGCTGATCGAGCCGGTCTCGGGGGAGGTCGGCTTCTACCGCGACGCGCTGCCGGCCGACGGCTCCTACGCGGTCGCGCTGCACCACCTGGCGACGTTCGTCCCGGCGGGCGACTTCGAGTGGGAGCGGATCGGTGCGCTGCTCGCCGGCGCGGGGCTGCGGTTCGACTACACGATGGTGATCCCCGGGCGCGTCCGCGCCGGCTACGTCGACGCGCGCGGGGTGCTCGGTCACTTCCTGGAGGTGTGCCAGCTGCAGCGCGAGGACCTCGACTTCTTCGAGGGGCTCGTGCGCGACAGCGCCTGATCCCGCGGCGTGGCCGCTCAGCGGGGGTCGTCGCTGTCGACGTTCCAGTAGCGGAGCACGTCGCCGCGGGCGTAGCCGAGCTCGACCGACTCCGGATGGTTCTCCGGCGCGATCGCGAACCGGGCGATCGTGCGCTGGCCGCCCTCGTGGTCGCCGTACAGCAGGTCGACGAGCACCCGCTCGCCCGTCTCGGCAGCCGCGCGGACCATCGCGTAGTCCGGGTCGTCGGGGTCGCGGATCGCGGCCTGCCAGAACCCCGCGTGCTGGCCGGGGATGTACAGGTCGCGCAGCTGGCGGCGGAAGGCGCTGAGCGGCGGGGCGCTCGCCCCGGCCTGATTCGCGGTCGCCGGCAGCACGTGCCAGCCGTGGATCACCGCCACGCCGGCGCCGCCGTTGCGGACCCCGATCGCCATGTAGAGCCGGTCATCGTCGAGCACGAGCCGGCCGCCGTGCGGCTCGACCTCGATCGCGAACCGGTCGCCGAAGCGCGCGCGCTCGGGCGGATCGCTGAGCGAGGAGGGGATCAGGATCGGCCGCTGACCGGCGAGCATCGCCCGCTCGGCCACCCGCGCCGAGCGGTTCGCCGAGCGGATCGAGCTGAACGTGGCGGCCGCCAGCACGAGCGTGCCGGCGGCCGTCGCGCCGTTCGAGATTGTCGCCCAGTCGGTCAGGCGACGGGCTCGCCAACCGGCTGGCCGTTGGCGGTCAGCTTCACGTCGACGTTGCCGCGGGTGGCGTTCGAGTACGGGCACACCTCGTGCGCGGCGGCGACGATCTCGGCAGCGCGCTGCCCGTCGCCGACGTCCGGGAGCATCACGTCCAGCTCGACCGCGATGTTGAACCCCCGCTCCTCGGTCGTCAGCAGCGTCACGCGGCTGGTGATCGAGACGTCGCCCAGCTCGACCTGCTCGCGACGGCCGACGGCGCCGAGGGCGCCCTCGAAGCAGGCCGCGTACCCGATCGCGAACAGCTGCTCGGGGTTGGTGGCACCGCCCTCGCCGCCCATCTCGGTCGGCATCCGCAGGTCGAGCTCCAGGACTCCGTCGCTGGTCCTTCCGTGTCCCTCGGCGCGGCCACCGGTGACCATCGCCTCGGCTGTGTAGAGATTCTTCGCCATGGGGCGCAGCTTACTGCTGCTCCGCCGGCGACTACGCAGTTCTGCGCGACTCGGCAGCGATCGATGCGCGCAGCGCCCGGTGGACCCGCTTCAGCAGCTCGTCGGGCCTGGCCGACTTGGGCACGAAGTCGTCGGCGCCGAGGTCGAGCGACTGGGACAGTGCCTCGTCGCGCTCGTCGGCGGTCAGGATCAGGACCGGCAGCGACGGGCTCCGCCAGTCGTGGCGGATCTTCGCGAGCACGTCGTTGCCGTGCAGCAGCGGCAGGTCGAGGTCGAGAACGAGCAGGTCCGGGCGGATGATGCGCCACAGATCGAGCGCGACGCGGCCGTCCTGCGCCTCGTGCACCTCGAACCCCTCGGCGCGCAACAGGTCGGCCACGAGCCTCCGCTGCGTCGGGGAGTCATCGGCCACGAGGACACGCCTGGCGTCCATAAGCGCTTAGTCGGCGTCGACGGGGGCGTCTTGAGCCCGGCGCTTGACGAGCAGCCATTGGGTACCCTCGCCGCGATCGGGCCCGGTGCGCTGGAGGGCGAACCCGCCGCCCAGCTTCGCACCGTGCAGCACGAACACCGCATGGCCGCGGTCGAGCGCCTCCGGCCACCCGACGCGGCCGCCGTGCTCGTACAGGCCCCGGTCGTAGACGGACTTGCGGGCTGCGCGGCCGGCCCACTCGTCGGGGTCGAAGCGGTGGTCGGGAACCTGCACGGCGAGCCGCTTGACGGCGGGGTCGAGCGACGGCTCCTTCGGTACCGCCCACGAGCGCATCACGCCGCCGACCTCGAGCCGCAGGTCGAAGTGACGGGTCCTCGCGGCGTGCTCGACGACGATGAACCTGCCCGCCGGAACGCCGCGGATCGCGAACTGCTCGTGACCCTCGGGCTTGACCCCGCGGTGCTCGACCGCGATCACCTCAGCCCCCCGCGGGCCGTCCTGCAGGAACGCGAGCAGCGCACCGGTCGCGTCGCCCGGGCCTTCGGCGTGGACCTCGACGGTCCCGTCGGGGGCGTTGCGGACCCAGCCGCTCACCCCGAGCCGCGTGGCCCGGCGACGGACTGCGTCGCGGAAGCCGACCCCCTGCACGCGCCCGCGCACGAGCGCCCGAAACGCGACCAGGTTTCCGTCGTGCGTCATCGCGCCGTCAAGGTAGCGTCGTTTGCGAAAGCGGCCGGTGCGGCAGAATCGAAGCGTGGCTGATCCAGCCATCGGCATCGAGTTGGCGGGGTACAGGGTCGAGGACGAGATCGGTCGCGGCGGGATGGGCGTCGTCTACCGCGGGCTCGACCTGCGGCTCGAGCGGCCCGTCGCGATCAAGCTGATCGCCTCCGAGCACGCCGGCGACGACGCCGTCCGCCGCCGGTTCGAGCGTGAGGCGCGGGCGATGGCGGCGATCGACCACCCGAACGTGATCCCCGTGTACGCGGCCGGTGAGTGCGACGGCCACCTGTACCTGGTGATGCGCTTCGTCGCCGGCACTGACCTCGGGCGGCTGCTGGCGCAGCGCCGGCGACTCGAGCCGGGTGCGGCGGCGGCGATCGTCGAGCAGGTGGCGCGCGCGCTCGACGCCGCCCACGCGGTCGGGCTCGTGCACCGCGACATCAAGCCGGCGAACGTGCTGCTGGCCGACGGGCACGCGTACCTCAGCGACTTCGGGATCGCGCGCGCGGTCGACGCGGGGCAGCCCGTGACGGAGACGGACGTGCGGATCGGCACGGTCGATTTCATGTCGCCCGAGCAGCTGCACGGCGAGCCGACCGACGCGCGCAGCGACGTCTACGCGCTCGGCTGCCTGCTGTACGCGTGCCTGACCGGCGATCCCCCATTCGCGCGCGAGACGGCCACCGCGACGATCCTCGCTCACGTCAGCGAACCGCCGCCGGCGCCGTCGCGCGTGGCCGGGGTGCCGCGCGCGTTCGATCGCGTGGTAGCTCGCGCACTGGCGAAGCGACCGGACCGGCGGTATCGGTCGGCTGGAGCGCTGGGCGAGGCGGCGGTCGCGGCGGCGGCGCGGGCGAGGTTTCCGGTCAGGGAAGCCGAAGCCCTGGCCAGCACGGTCAGGATCGAGCGGAACGGGTCGGAGGCGCGGACCCGGTTCGTCGAGGCTGAGACGCGGCTGCTGACCGAGGCGGTCGGAGATGCCCCCGGCGGCGGCCGGCCGGGCCGCCGCCGGGTCCCGGTTGTAGCCGTCCTGGCGGTAGCGGTGACCGGTACAGCGGCCCTGCTCGCGGCGGAGCTGGCCGGCGGGCGCGCCGCGGCCCGGCCGCTCACCGCCAAGGAGGTGTCGGGCGCCGCGGACTCGTTCGCCCGTGACTACGGTCGTCGTGATGCGCGCGCGCTGGCGCGGCTGCTGGCGCCGTCGGTCGAGCGCGTGTCGCCGACCGCGACCGAGCATGGCCGCAGGGCGGTCCTGGCGGAGTACGAGCGGCAGTTCGCCACGACCGCGATCAGCTCGATGCGCCTCAGCCGGGTCACCGCCTCGGGCGGCTGGGTCGGGCGCGCGGCCGCGACCTACGAGGTGCTGCTTCGTGGCGGAGGGTCGTTCGGCGGCTCGCTCGCGCTCGGGGTCGAGCGCACCGGGGGCCGCGTCAGGATCGGGCTGATCGACGTGAGTGAGCTCGGCGCGGTGGGGTCGGGCGCCGCCGGGACGTCCTCGACGCATCAGGGGTCGGCCACGGCCGCTGGCACCACCACGTCGGCGACGGGCACCGCCACGCCGACGACGTCGACCCCCGCCAACACAGCGCCGGCGAAGCCTCACCCGCCGCCTGCGCCTGCGGGGCAACCCGGTCCGGGCGGCCCCGTCGGTCCCGGTCCCGGGCCCGGGCTGCACCTCGGGCATGACCGCGGCGGTGGTCCCGGCGGCGGTGGCGACGGACACGGCCCTTTCGATCAGGGCGGTCAGGGTCCCGGCCAGGGCGGCGACTGAACGGCGAGGGCGAGTGAGCGACCAGAGCGGCCAGGACGGCGACCGGCACCGTCCGGCGCACCGTTTTTCAGGGTCCATTTCGCCCATCGGCGTGCGCTCCCGGTTCGCTGTTGTGGTCGCGGGCGCTGTGAACGCCGATCAGACCAACAGCGCGAGACCGCCGCGCGCCGATGGGCTTTCGGGTCGTTGTCACGGCCGCGTGCGCCGGTCCGGCCCCGGTCGCGACGATGGCAACGCTCAGCCCGTCAGCGCGGCCTCGTAGACGGCCAGCGTCCGGTCGGCGATCGCGGGCCACGCGAACGCGGAGACCGCCCGGGCGCGGCCCGCACGTCCCATCCGGGCGGCCAGCTCGGGATCCGCGAGCAGGCGGTTGACGCGCTCGGCGAACATCGCGGCGTACGCGTCGGGGTCCGCGGGCTCGAGTGACCCGGGTTCCCGGTCCAGCGAGACCAGGAACCCGGTCTCGCCCTCGACCACCACCTCGACGATTCCCCCGGTCGCGCTCGCGACGACGGCCGTCTCGCACGCCATCGCCTCGAGGTTGACGATCCCGAGCGGCTCGTAGATCGACGGGCAGGCGAACACCGTCGCGTGGCTCAGCAGCTGGATCACGTCGGCGCGCGGCAGCATCTCCTCGATCCAGACGACGCCGTCGCGCTGCGCCCGCAGCCGCTCGACGCCGGCGGCCACCTCTGCCCCGATCTCGGGCGTGTCGGCCGCGCCCGCGCACAGCACCAGCTGGGCGGCCGGGGCGAAGTGGTGCGCAGCGCGGAGCAGCAGCGGCAACCCCTTCTGGCGGGTGATCCGCCCGACGAACACGACCGACGGGCGGCCGGGGTCGACGCCGAGGCGGGCGAGCGCGTCGGTGCCGCGGTCGGGGCGGTACTCGCTCGTGTCGATGCCGTTGTGGACGACGTGGACGCGGCCCGGGTCGATCGCCGGATAGCAGTCAAGGATGTCGCTGCGCGAGCCCTCCGAGACCGCGATCACGGCGTCGGCGCCCTCGAGCGCGGCGCGCTCGCAGAAGCTCGACAGCGCGTAGCCGCCGCCGAGCTGCTCGGCCTTCCACGGCCGCAGCGGCTCGAGCGAGTGGACCGTCGCCACATGGGGGACGCCGTGGAGCAGCTTCGCCAGGTGGCCGCCGAACTGCGCGTACCACGTGTGGCTGTGGACGAGCTCGGCGCCGCGCACGGCGGCCGCCATCACGAGGTCGACCGACACGACTCCGAGCGCGGCGAGCTCGGGCGCGTCGCCCGCCAGCGCCGGCCACGGCCGGTGGGCGAGGACCGCCGGCTCGTCCCGGTCGGTCCCCCAGCAGTGCACGGTCAACTCGACGCGGCTGCGCAGCTCACGCGCCAGGTACTCGACGTGGACGCCGGCCCCGCCGTACACCTCGGGGGGATACTCGCGCGTCAGCAGTGCGACCCGGCGGGGCTCCCCGGCCGGCGTCACCGGTGGATGCCGGACCGGGGTCCGCTCGTCACGATTCCTCGGCCTTCACGGTCGCGCCCTTCGGAACGACCACGATCCCGCCCTCGGAGACGGTGAACCGTTCGCGGTCGCGCGCCGGGTCGACGCCGATCTCGGCCCCCCGCTCGATCACCACGTCCTTGTCGACGATCGCCCTGCGAACGACCGCTTGACCGCCGACGTCGACTCCCGGGAACAGCACCGATCCCTCGACCAGCGCGTGCGAATGCAGGTGCACGCGCGGCGAGACCACCGAGCGGCGGACGGTCGCGCCGCTGATGATCGCGCCCTGGCCGACGATCGAGTCGAGCGCGTGGCCCATCCGCCCGTCCTCGTCGAACACGAACTTGGCCGGCGGCAGCGGCTCCGGAAGCGTCAGGATCGGCCACTCCATGTTGTAGAGGTTGAACATCGGCGAGACCGAGATCAGGTCCATGTGGGCGTCGTAGAACGCGTCCAGCGTGCCGACGTCGCGCCAGTAGCCCCGATCCCGCTCGGTCGCTCCAGGGACGTGATTGGCCGCGAAGTCGTAGACGTGGGCGCTGCCCGACTCGACCAGCCTCGGGATGATGCTGCCGCCGATGTCGTGCACCGAGTCCCGCGACGCCGCGTCCTGCGTGACGATGTCGACCAGCATCGGCGCCGAGAACACGTAGTTGCCCATCGAGGCGTAGACCTCGTCGGGCGCGTCGGACAGCCCGACCACCTGCTCCGGCTTCTCGCGGAAGGCCGTGATCGTGTGGCCGTCCGCGCCCGTCTCGATCACCCCGAACTCGGAGGCCTGCTCGCGCGGGACCCGGATCGCCGCGACCGTCACCGCCGCTCCGAGCTCGATGTGCCGCGCGACCATCTGCGCCGGGTCCATCCGGTAGATGTGGTCGGCGCCGAACACGATCACGTGATCGGGGCGCTCGTCACGCAGCAGGTTGAGGTTCTGGTAGATCGCGTCGGCCGAGCCCTGGAACCAGTGCGGGCCGCGGCGCATCTGCGCCGGTACGGTCGCGACGTAGTTGCCGAGCAGCGGCGACAGCCGCCAGGTTGCGGACACGTGGCGGTCGAGCGAGTGGCTCTTGTACTGCGTCAGCACGACGATCCGCCGGTAGCCGGCGTTGACCAGGTTCGACAGCGCGAAGTCGATCAGCCGGTAGTTGCCGCCGAACGGGACTGCCGGCTTGGCGCGGTCGAGCGTCAGCGGCGCGAGCCGCTTGCCCTCGCCGCCGGCCAGCACCATCGCGAACACCTTCGCCTGGTCGGCGGTGTCGGTCATCCGTCCGGTACACCGGCGTGGCTGCGCATGCTCGCCGCGGATTCTGGCAGCGGCGGGCGGCGCGGCGGGGAATGCTCAGCCGCGGGCTCGGTAGAGGTGCATCGTCAGCGGCGCGAACACGCCGGTCAGCGCGGCGCCGGCGACGAGCACCCACGCGAGCTCGCCGGCGGTGGCCGTCCCGAGCATCAGCGCCCGTTCGAGATGCGGGCGATCGGGACGGCATCGTCCTGCACGCGCGGCTCGACTCCGGCCTCGACGTGGGCGACGCGCTGCGCTAGCTGCGGCGCTGCTCAGCCGCTGACCTGCGGCGCGCCCGGTCCGTCCGGCAGTTCGACCTCGCTGGGCCCGGGGGTGTTGCCGCAGCGATCGCAGCGGAGGTCGGGGCCGATGCTGCCGCCGCAGCCGGCGTGGATCGTCAGCCGGGGTGGACCGCCCGGCGTCGGGTAGTGGCGGTCGCCCCACTTCATCAGCACGATCAGCGCGGGCGCGAGCTCGCGGCCCTTGGCGGTGAGGACGTACTTCGGGCGGCCGGGGCGCTCGGGGTCGCGGACGCGCTCGAGCAGGCCCTCTTCGGTCAGGTGTTTGAGGCGGTTGGTCAGCGTGTTGGACGCGATCCCGAGGCTCTCCTGGAGCTCCTCGAAGCGCGTCTGGCCGAGCAGGGCGTCGCGCAGGATCAGCAGCGTCCAGCGCTCGCCGACGACCTCGAGCGCGCGGGCGATCGAGCACACCTGGTCCGGATAGTTGCGCTGGAGCACGCTCGGAATGGTAGCTGGCTTGCTTGACAAAAGGCAATAGGCACGCTAGGTTGCCTTGCGTCAAGCAAGTTAGTCCCCTGAGAGGAGGAGCCGTGAAGCACGGCTGTGCTCGCGGCCGGGTGCCTGTCGGATCGGTTCGGGCGCAAGGGCATGCTGCTCGCAGGGCGCGGTGATGGGCGTCGGCGCCGCGATGGTGTTCCCGGCGACGCTGTCGCTGCTCACGAACGTGTTCACGGAGCGGCAGGAGCGGGCGCTGGCGATCGGGCTGTGGGGCGCGATCACCGGCGTCGCGATCGCGCTCGGGCCGATCGTCGGCGGCTGGCTGCTCGAGCGCTCGGACTGGCGCAGCATCTTCGTCGCGATGGCTCCGGTGGCCGGCATTGCCGGGCTGCTGATCGCCCGGTACGTGCCGACCTCGCGTGACGCGCGGGCGGGCCGGATCGACCGGGGTACGCGAGCCGGCTGACCGGCGGCCTGCCGGCCGGGCTGCCCGTCGCCGCCGGGCGGATCGCGCACGGGTCGATCGGCGCGGCGCTGACAGTGGCCACGCGGCTGGCGCACGCCGGACACACGGGCCTGGGGGCGGCGCTCCACGCCGCGGCGAGCCGCGCCTTCTTCGACGGCTTCCACACCGGTGACTACGTCGCCGCCGGAGTCGCCGCCGCGGGCGCGCTGATGGCGCTGGCGCTGATCCCCGCCCACCCGACCGCCGGCGGCGAGGCGGACGCACAGACAAGCGCGATCGGCTCACCGGCGCTCGCCACGGTGACAGGCTGATGGCACCCCGGATGACGCGACCGGCCTCGATGACCGACCATGCACGGGCCAACACGCGAAATGGAGAGGAGGCTCCACCGATGATCGAGCTGCAAGACGGTCCGGCCCCGGCGAGGTTCGCGGCGGCGCTCGAGCGCAACCGCGCGTTCGCCGCCTCCGGCCGCCACGAGGGCGCCCCGATCCTGCCGAACCTGCGGCTGTTCGTGATCACCTGCATCGATCCCCGGGTCGACCCGACCCACTTCCTCGGGCTTCGCCTCAGCGACGCAGTCGTGATTCGCAACGCCGGCGGGCGGGTCACCTCCGAGGTGATCGCCGACGTCGCGTTCATCACGCAGATCGCAGAAGCGGCCGTGCCGGAGGGTCCGCTGTTCGAGCTCGCGGTGATCCACCACACGCAGTGCGGCACGGTTGCGCTCGCCGACGAGGGCTACCGGCGCCGGTTTGCGCAGCGGACCGGCGCCGAGGAAGCGTGGCTGCGCGACAAGGCGGTCGTCGATCCGACGAGCACCGTCGCGCTTGACGTCGACCGCCTGCGGCGTTCGCCTGCGATCTCCCCCCGGATCGCCGTCTCCGGTCACGTCTACGACGTCGTCAGCGGCCTCGTCGAGACCGTCGTCAAGAGCGACCGTTGAGCCGTTCGGGCGGCCGCACGGCGCTCCCGGCGAACGCGGTGGCCGGGCGCGGATAGCCGCGTCCGGCCGCCGGCTGCTTCGCGCCGGAGTCGTATTGCTCAGTCGCCTGAGCCCGTGCCCGGGGAGCTGGTGGCGCTGCTCGAGCCGCCGGGTTGTGAGCTGTCCTGCTGCTGGATCACGTCGAGGCAGTGTCCGAAGGCGTCGCCGGGATTGATCTCGTTGGGGTTGGTGGAGTAGTACTGGAGGAACGTGTCGCCGTTGTGCGCGGCGGGGAAGTTCGGGTCGT
>DAHUYL010000038.1 GCA_027315255.1 Solirubrobacterales bacterium
GTACGTAGCGCCCCTGCATCCCGAAGCCGCTGAGCCGGTAGGAGAACGCGAAGAAGAGCACCGGGAATGCCAGCGCGCCGACCGCGGTGATGCCCAGGACGGCCCGCTCGCGCCGGCCGCCGAGCGCCACCGCCGCCAGCAGAAGTCCGGCGACGAGCGCCCACCACAGCTGGCTCAACGGATCCGGCAGCCACACGTTCAGCCAGCCGAACACCCCGATCGCACCGCGCAGGGTACCGCCGAACTGCCTCAGCCCCGCCTGCAGCGCCGCACCCAGCGGCGTGAACGAGACGGTCGAGTGAAGCGCGCCCGACAGCTCTCCCCACAGCACGAACAGCGCGAGCGACGCCAGCAGCGTTCCCACCACGGTGGCCATCCGCCCGCGAGTCGCTCGCCACAGCCCCCGCGTCCGTGCGCGGCCGAGCAGCGCGACGAGCACCGCGACGTCGGCGCATGCGAACAGCGGCCCGAGCTGCCACGCGAGGATCGTCACGACCCCGCTGACGATCAGCGCCCACCACCCCCACGCCGGCATCGCATCCCCGTCACGACCGAGCCGCGCGAGCGCGCTGAGAAACGCAAGGTTGCCCGACAGCTCGAGCCCGCTCGGGTTCACGACGCCGGTGAAGAACAGGACGGTCGGCGTCGCCGCCGCGACCACCCCGATCGCGCTCCAGCCGAGCTCGGGGCCGCTGAGCGCGAGCGCGACGAGCAGGAATCCGCAGGCGAGGATCAGCGATGCGGCGCGGGCGAGCCACAGCGCGGTCGTGACGTGACCCGTCCCGGACATCGCCGCCGCGGGCAGCAGGTAGGCGAGCGGTGAGTAGTCGCCGGTGTAGGTGGCCTCGATGCAGCTGCCGCGGATGTCGGCCTCGCCGCCCACGCACGTCGTGTACGGGGGCGCGAGCGCCGCGGACACGCGCACCCCGCGGCGGTCGTGCTCGATCCAGCGCTGCTCCTCGGCCTGCCAGCCGCCGGCCGCGAGTGCGACCCGCCCGACCGGGTCGAGCGGCTCGCGCGGGCCGAGCAGGCTCCCCTGTGCGATCGTCAGCGCGCGCAGGTAGTGGGCGGGCTCGTCGGGGGCCTGGAACGGCGGCGTCGCGAGCATCCACGCCACCGCCAGCAGCAGGTAGCCGCCGGCCAGCAGCCGGATCCCGGTGATTCGCACGGCGCGATGCTACGTGGCCGCCACCCCGGCGCGCGACGGGCACCGGGATGACCGCAGGCGCAGGAGCCGCTGCCAACGCGCGCACGACGCGCACGTTTGCCCTTGCCCCGCCGGCCGACCGCGCCGTAGGCTGCCGCCCGAGAGGATGCAGGTGCTCAGTGAAGACAGGGCGGCCGTGCTGCGGTCGCTGTGCGAGCTGATCGTGCCGGGCTCGGCGCGGATCTGGCCCGAGGTGTACATCGACGCGCTGCTCGCGCGGATGGATGAGGACGGCCGCGCCGGCACGCTCGCCGCGATCGACACCTTGGGGCCCGCCGCAGGCAGCGCTCAGGTACTCGGCGAGCACGCCTACACGCCTCAGTTCATGCTGCTGCGAGCGCTCGCGTGCGAGGCGTTCTACAGCGACTTCGTAGCCCCCGGCGCCCCGGGTCCGGGAGCGTGGGCCGAGATCGAGTTCGCGCCGCCGCTGGCAGCTCGGCTCGACAAGGATTGGTCGTACCTGCTTGGGGCCGGGGCATGAGTGGGGACCTCACCGGGGGGCCCGCCCACCGACCGGAGCAGTTCGACGCGATCGTCGTCGGCTCCGGGGCGGGCGGCGGCGTCGTCGCGGCCGAGCTCGCCGAGCGCGGTCGCTCGGTGCTGCTGCTCGAGGCCGGGCCGCACCGCTCCGCGGCCGACCACATGCGCTGGGAGGCTCACGCCAACCACGACATCTGGTTCCCGGTCGCCTTCGCCGAGCCGCAGGCGGCCGGAGAGCCACCGGTGCCGCTGTTCCGCGGCCGCTGCGTCGGTGGCACGACCACCGTCAACACGAAGGTGGCGCTGCGCCCGGGTGCCGAGGACTACGAGAAGTGGCACGCCGCCACCGGCCTCGTCGGCGACGGCGGCGAGCCGTTCGGCGAGGCCGACCTGCTGCCCCACATCGAACGGGTCGAGCACCGCCTCGGGGTCCGCGAGCGCAGCGACTGGCAGACATGCGTACACACGGTCGAGCCCGGCTTCCGCGCGCTGGGGGCCGAGCTCGAGCCGGTCATGTCGTATACCGACCCGAACTGCATGCGCTGCGGCTCGTGCCTCCAGGGCTGCCCCACGAACGCCGGCAAGTCCACGCTCAACGCCTACATCCAGCCGGCGGTCGTCGGCGCCGGTCTCGTGCTGCGGGCCGGCTGCGAGGTCCAGCGGATCCTGATCGACGACACCGGCAGCGACCGGGCCCAGGCGACCGGCGTGCAGTACACCGGCCCCGACGGCGAGCCGCGCCGGGCGGGCGCCGCTGTCGTCGTGATCGCCGCGGGGGCACTCGGCACCCCGGGATTGCTGCTGCGCTCCGGCGTGCCCGAGATCGCGGGTGGCTCCCCGTCGAGCCGCCAGATCGGCAGGAACCTCGGCTTCCACGCCGCGCGGTTGGTCGCCGGCCTGTTCGCCGAGCCTCAGGATGCGCACATGGTGTATCCGATCAGCGCCCATTGCATGAAGTTCCAGCGCGACGCCGACGGCGGCTTCCTCGTCGAGGCGGCGACCGTCCAGGACCCGATCGGGTTCGCGATCGGCGTGTGCGACGAGCGGGGCCTGCCGATGTGGGGTGAGGAGCTTGCCGCCGTCACGCGGCGCTACCGCTACGTCTCGAGCCTGTTGACGATGATCAACGACGAGAACACGGGCACCGCCTTCCTCGACGAGCGCGGCCGCGACCGCTACACGTGCAACTTCAACGAGCGCGAGCGCGAGCGGCTCGACCGCTCCCTGAAGTTCGCGCGCGAGGTGCTCGAGGCCGCCGGCGCGCAGCGCGTGCTGCCGACGGGAGTCGTCTCCACCCACCTGCAGGGCAGCTGCCGGATGGGCTCGGACCCGGAGCGCTCGGCGCTCGACTCGCGCTGCGAGTCACACGACGTCGCGCGGCTGTTCATCGCCGACGGCTCGGTCGTGCCGCGGACGCTGTCGGTCAACCCGTCGCTGACGATCATGGCGCTCGCGAGCCGGGTGGCCGAGCTGATCGACGCCGACGAGCGCGGTTACCTCACCGGCGCGCGCGCGACGCAGCCTGCTCCAGCCTGATCAGGCTGCCGCCCGGGAGCTTCTCGAGCGCGTCGGCGCTGCCGAGCGCGCTGTCCAGGTTCGCGAGCGCGAGCCGCGCGTGGTCGCGCGCGACCTGCTCCGCTCGGTCCCCGTCGCCCGACTCGATCGCGTCGAGCAGGTGGTGGTGCTGGCGCTGGGCGTCGAGCATCGTGTGGTGCGATGCCGGCAGCTCCGCCTGGAGGAGCACGAACGCGCTCGGAGATGCGAACGGGAGCGCCAGCGCGTGCTCGTACGCTGCATGCAACGCGTCGCTGCGCGACAGCGCCACGAGCTCGGTGTGGAACCGCTCGTTCAGCTCGACGTAGAACTCGAAGTCCTCCACCTCCGCCCGATCCGGGTCGACGATCCGGTCGAGCTGAGCCACGCATGAGACGAGCTCCCCGAGGTCGCGTGGGCCGCGGACGCGCTCGGCGGCCAGCCGGGCCGCCGAGCCCTCGAGCACGCCGCGCAGGTCGATCGCGTCGGCCACCTGATCGCGCGAGAACGAGCGAATCGCGAAGCCGCCGCCGGGCAGCGCCTCGAGCAGGCCCTCGTGCTCGAGCTGCCCCAGCGCGAGCCGCAAGGGAGTTCGCGAGACCCCGAGCCGGGCGGCCAGCCGCAGCTCCGAGAGCCGATCGCCGGCGCCGAGCTCGCCGTCGAGGATCAGCTGGCGTAGCCCCAGCTTCGCCGCGAGCCACTGCGAGATCGGGCGCGGCGTCATCGCGGGACGGTCCTCCCCTCCTGCATGCAACGATTGTACCCTGCATGCAGCGTGCGCTCCCCCGGTCGACGCTCTGGGTGCTCGGTGCGCTGTCGGCGTTCGGGCCGCTGTCGACCGACATGTACCTGCCCGCGCTGCCCGCGGTCGCGCGGACGCTGCACATCTCCTCCTCGCTCGCGCAGCTGACGCTGTCGGTGTCGCTGTTCGGGCTCGCCGCCGGGCAGCTCCTGGCGGGGCCGGTGAGCGACGCCCGTGGCCGCCGGCGGCCGCTGCTCGCCGGCCTGCTCGCCTACATCGCGGCATCGGTCGGCTGTGCCGCCGCGCCGTCGGTCGGACCGCTGCTCGCGTTGCGCTTCCTACAGGGACTCGCCGGCGGCGGCGGCATCGCGATCGCGCGCGCCGTCGTCCGCGACCGCGCGTCGGGGCTCGCAGCCGCGCGGACCTATGCCGCGCTGATGGTGGTCGGCGGGCTCGGACCGATCGTCGCGCCGATCGCCGGCGGCCTGCTGTTGCACGTCACCGACTGGCGCGGGATCTTCGCGACGCTCGCGGTGATCGGCGCCGTGATCCTGTTCGTGGCGATCGCGTTCGTCCCGGAATCGCTGGCGGCGCGCGACCGCCATCCCGGCGGAATCGGCGGCGCTGGCGGCGGGCTGCGGGTGCTCGCCCGCGACCCCGGCTACGTCGGCCCGACGGTCGCGGCCGCGCTCGCGTTCGGAACGCTGATGGCCTACATCGCGGCCTCGCCGTTCGTGCTCGAACGGATCCACGGACTCTCCCCCCAGCAGTTCAGCCTCGTGTTCGCGACCAACGGCGCCGGGATCATGCTGTTCCGCCAGCTCGCCACCTGGAGCCTGCGCCACCGCCCGCCGCAGGCGATGCTGGCCGCTGCGCTCGGCTGCCAGGCACTGGGCGCGGCCGGGGTGCTCGTCACGGTGACGCTCGGCCTCGGGCTGGCGCCGCTGCTGATCTGCCTGTTCATCGCCGCGGGCAGCATCGGCGGGGCCGTCCCGATGGCAACCGCCCTCGCGATGGAGCACCACGCCCGGCGCGCCGGCACCGCCTCGGGCGCGTTCGGCTTCCTGCAGTTCGCGGTGGGGTCGGCGATCGCGCCGCTCGTCGGGATCGCCGGCCCGCACAGCGCGCTGCCGCTCGCGATCGCGATGCCCGCCTGCTCGAGCGGCGCGCTGCTTGCGTTGGGGCTCACCCGGTTGCGCGCGCCGTTGAGCGCGCCCGCCGACGCGACCTGAGCGCCTCGGACGGGATCCAAACCTCACACGGGGATCGTGCGCAGCGCAGTGGCGGTCATCACGATCGCGACGAAGGCCTCGAGGGGCCGGGCAGCGCCCGGGCGCCTCAGGATCGGCCCGAGCACCCGTGCCGTGCATCCGCTGGCTTCGCCGAGCACTGGTTCAGCGGCGGTGCGACCCCGGCCAGCCTGGCCGAGGCGCCCGTCGTCGTGTTCGACCGGACCGACGAGCTCCAGGACCGCTACCTGCGAGGCCGCGCTCGAACTGGTCGCGTCCGCGGTTCGCGCTCAGGCCCAGGTGGCACTGCACAGGCCGTGAGGTCGGCGCGAAGGGCTGCCTCCCGACACACCACGACGGCGGCGTCTCACATTGGTCCTGACGTTGAGCCGGCTCGCGCGTAGCGGATACTGAATGCGATATGGGAACTGCGGCGCGCGCGAGTCCCTCGATCGCCGGGCATTCCCGGGGGCTACTGCTGTGGCGTGGCGGCGCCGATGAGCGGCTGGCCCGGGCTGCCGGCGACGGCGATGCGGACGCGTTCGCAGCGATCTACGAGCGCTACAACCGGCCGCTCTACGCGTATTGCCGGTCGATCGTTCGGCACGACGACGACGCGCTCGATGCCCTCCAGACGACGTTCACAGCGGCCTGGTCGGCCCTGCGTCGGGGCGGCCGCGCCGCACCGCTGCGACCTTGGCTTTACCGGATCGCCCACAACGAGTCGATCTCGGTGCTGCGACGGCGGGCCCGTCAGCCGGCCGCCGATCTCGAGCACGCCGGCTGCAGCCTGGTCGCTCCGTCGGCGGCCGAAGATGCGGCCCGCCGCGATCGATGGGACCTGCTCGTAGCAGATCTCGCTCGCCTGCCCGGCCAGGCGCGCAGCGCACTCGTGCTGCGCGAGATGAGCGGCCTGTCCCACGAGGAGATCGCGCTCGCGCTCGGGACGACCGTCGGTGCCGCCAAGCAGTCGATCCTCGAGGCGCGCCGCGCGCTTGGCGAGATGGCGGAGGGGCGCGAGATGCAATGTCAATCGATCCAGGAGCGGCTGTCGACGAGCGACGGCCGGATGCTGCGCGGGCGGCGCGTCGCCGCGCATCTGCGTAGCTGCGCGGTCTGCTCGGAGTTCGCCGCGGCGGTCAAGGACCGCAAGCACGTGTTCGGCGCTTACACGCCCGCGCTTCCGGCAGGCGCTGCGGCGACCGTCCTCGCACGGATCGTCGGCGCGGGCTCACATGCCGGCGGATCGATCGCGTCGGGCGAGCTGACGGCGCTGCGCACGGGGCTGACGGCCAAAGCGGCGGGCGCGGCGACGGCATGGAAGGCGGGCGCCCTGGCGATCGTGGCCGCCGGCGCCTCGGCGGGGTTCGTGGCCATCCACCACGAGATCACGCAGCCGCAGCCGCACAAGGCCCGAGCTTCGCACGCCCGTCCGGTCTCGGTTCCGTCGCGCGCCGGGCCGGTTCCGTCGCAGGCCGGTCCGCTTCCGTCGCAGGCCGGTCCGCTTCCGTCGGCGTCGCCCGCCGGCCCGGTCGCATCGGCCTCGCCCGCGCGTAAGCGCATCTCGCCCTCCCGCGCGCACCGCGCAAGGGTGCGGCACCGGGCCGCGACCACACCCCTGCCGGCGTCCGCGGGGCACCGCTCGGCCTCCCCTCGGAGGCGTCGCCGCGCAGCCGCTACGACGACGCCGGCGCTCGCGACGCCGGCCATGTCCCCGCCGGCGGCGACGATCCCCGCAGCGGTGCCCGCCGGCGCCGGCGCGGGCGCCGAGCACCCGAGCACCGCCGTTCACAGCCACGCGGTCGCCGCACACCAGCCCGCCGCAGCGCGCACCCGCACGACCCGCCCGCGGCATCTCCGGAGCTCGCGGGCGCACGCTCGCGTCCTGCCCAGCGGTCACCCGCAGACCGGCACCGCCCGGGCGATACCGCGCACGCACCCGCGCGTGGGCGGCGGCAGCGGCGGTCGTCGCGATGCCTCGGCGCCGGGCGAGACCACCACGACGCCGGTCGCCTCGCCCCACGGGGGCGGAACCGTTACGGGACGCGGCAACGCCGGCGGCTCGCCGGCCGCGGGCAAGGGCCCCTCGACGCGTTCCGCGCGATAGCACCTGACTTTCGGCTCTCGGCAGCGTCCTCGTCCCAGGACCGCCGAGAAAGGGAGAAGCTGTGAGTTACAGGATCAGGCTTGGCGCCGTCGTCGCGGCCGCAGCGCTCATCGGCGCCGTGCCGGCGCTGGCCGACAAGCCGCCCCATCCGACGCACCCCGCGCACCCGACGCACCCGACGCACCCGACCGCTTCGGCGCCTTCGACCGCGCAGTCGAGCGGTGCACCGCACAAGTGCGCCGCCCACGAGGTCGCGTTCATCGCCGCCGGCACGCTCGCAACCTGGTCGGCGACCGCCAACGCCGCTGGAAAGTACTCCGGGACGATCGTCGCCGACGTCACACGGACCAACCATCACGCCAGCGGCAGCATGGGCACCCAGACGTTCACCCTCGCCAGCACGAAGGTCACCTTCGCCCTGGGTGTCACCGTGCCCGCGGCAGGCGACCGCATCGACTTGATCGGCAAGATCACTGCGATCGCCAGGGCGTGCACCGACCGGACGGGCGCCGGCACGATCACGATCCGCCACGTCATCGTCAGCAACCCGAGGTAGGCAGGGAGCGCGGCTCACGGTCGCGGCACCCGTCCGGGGCGGGCGGCATCCCAGCCGCCCGCCCGCGCGACAGGCTGCTACCTACGGAGCAGGCGCGCCCCACGTGCGCCGTGCACCGTCCGCCCCCCGAAGAAGTCCAGCCCGCCGCCGAACGAGAACGGGTACATCGCCCCCGTCAGCCGCTCCGGCCAGAACGGGAGGAAGTTCCCGCCGCCGAGCCCTGTCATGGTCGGGCCGTTCGCCGCCGTGTTCAGTGAACCGGCGGTCGCGAGCGTGCCCCAACTGCCCGACGCGACCCGCGCCTCGAGCGCCTGCAGGCCGGCGACGATGTCGGCCGAGGTGAAGTTGCAGTGACCCTGGGCCTGAACGAACGCCTGGTCGAGCAGCGGGCCGGACCCCGCCCGGTCGACCAGCGCCCGGTACCAGTTCTCCTGCTGGACCGGGATCAGCGGGTCGGAGATCGTGTGCAGGTCAAGCTCGGGCACCTGCAGGTGACCGTTGGGAACCGAGGTCTCCTGGAGCCACCGGTAGGCGTGCCAGTCGGGAACGATGTTCGCGTTCTGCGCCAGCGACTGCAGGTCACTCTGGAGGCTCAGCCCGGCGGCGTCGTACAGCGCCCTGACCTCCGGGTAGTAGGACGAGCTCTCGAGCACCCGCGCGAAGTTCACGCCGACGGTGCCGGCGCTCTCGCCCCCGGCGGCCGCCTCGATCTGCTCGCGCCCCGTGACGATGAACCCGATCGGGTTGAGCGGACCCCCGAACAGTCCCGAGGTGTAGTCGGTGTACTGCCCCTGCTCCTGCCCCGGGAAGTCGTAGATCCCCGGCATCGGACCGGGCACGGGCGGTTTCGTTCCCGGGATCGTGTCGCCCCACGGCGAGACGTTCAGGAACGCGAACGCGAGCGCGAGCCGCGCCTGCCCCTGCTGGGTCGCCTGCGCCGCCTGCACCGCATTCGTCAGCGCGGTGGCGCTCGCGGAGCTGTCGGCAAACCCCTGCTTAGGTCCGTCGACGAACCCTGTCAGCTGGATGTGCTGCGACGGCGCCAGCAGCTGCGCGATCGCGTACTCGCCGTCGAGCTGGTACTGGTTGAGGTTGAGCGCGCCGCCGACGAGGCCGCAGGTGGTCAGCGCGCCGGTCAGCCGCCCGTTCGAGTTCTGGTCCTCGAGCGCGCTGATCAGCCCGCCCATCGAGGTGCCGACCGCATACACCGCCTTCGGCGCCGACGGCAGCACCTTCTGCTCGACCGCCGCGAGCGTCTGGAACTGGTCGGTCAGGGCACTGCCGAGCGCCCACCACGACCCGGTCGGGTCGTACGAGGAGCCGGCCAGCGCGTATCCCAGCTGCAGCAGCGCCGCCTGGGTAACGGGGTCAGGCGCGTCGGCCGCGATCGTCGGCCCGTAGCCGTGGCTGTAGAGCAACAGCGTGCCGTTCCAGCTCGACGGGACGTCGGCGATCCAGTCGCCGCCGTCCGGAAGCTGTCCCGTGTAGTGCGTCGAACCCCCCGGCGACCCGGCCGAGGCGGCACCCGTTCCGGCGACCAGCAGCAGCGCGTACACGCCGGTCAGCGCCAGCGCCGCACGGATGGGGCGAATGCCCGATCTCACCATCCTGCTCCTCTCCTCTGTTGGACCTACCTACGCGCGCACGCTACCCCAATATCAAGTGCCTTGTCAATCGCGTTGGCACGGAGGGTCAGGTCGGGACGCCAGGACCGGCTGTATCCTCACCGGCCTGTGCTTCGCCCGGCCACGACACTCGAGACCGTCGTCGAAGGCGTTACGAGCGAGCCGCGGGTCGGCTACCTGATCTACCGCGTCGAGCGCCGGCTGCGCACGCAGCTCGACGAGGCGCTCGCGCGGCTCGGCATGAGCACGCCGGAGTACGTCGCGCTCAGCATCCTGCGCGACCGCGACGGCCTGTCGGGCGCACAGCTCGCGCGCTGGACGTTCGTCACCCCGCAGGCCGTGAACCAGCTGATCGCGTCACTCGAGCGGCGGCGGCTCGTGCGCCGGCGGCCCGACCCGTGCAACGCGCGCGTGCTGCGCGCGTCGGTCACCCGCCGCGGGCTGCGGCTGCTCGAGCGCTGCGACGCCACGATGGACGAGCTCGAGTCGGAGATGCTGTGGGGGCTCGATCCGGCGACCGTCGAGACGGTCCGCGCCGCGCTGTCGTCGTGCGCGCACGCATTGGAGTCGAGCCCCCGGACGCAGCGTCCCCGCGAGCCTTGATCCGCGAGCGACTCAGGTGTGACAGTTCGCCCGTGCCCAGTTCGCGATCGCGGTCTCGGCCGCTTGGATCTTCGACGTGTTGAGCTGGCTGGCAGCGGCCTGCAGCGTGGCGACCTGACTCGCGTTCGGCACCTGTCCGACCGTGTAGTGAGCCTTCGCCAGCGCGCTCGCGAACGATCCGAACGACTGCGCGATCAGCTGGAGGTCAGGCCGGATGCCGGACGGGGCCCCGTTGGCGAGCCCCTTGAACGCTGACACAGCGGCGTTCAGATCGAGATGGCCGCTGCCGGTCGCGGCCGACAGCGCCTGCGCGAACTTCTCCCCGACGCCGGCGAGCTGGAGGCAGTTCCCCGAGCTGGCGAACGACCCGACGCTCGATGCCGGCGTCGACGCCGTGCTCGTCGACTTGGTCGTCGCCGGCGGCGTGGCGGTCGACTGCGTCGCCGCCTGTGTCGTCGTCGTCGACGACGTCGTGGACTTGTTGCCCGAGTTGCTGTGATTGTTCGAGCCGCCGCACCCTGCGGCGGCGACGGCGATCGTGACGATCGCCGCGACAGTCACCGGTCCCTTCATGTGCGCACTCACCTTTCGTGTGGTGGTTGCGCTGACAATACGCCACCACCAGGCGATGCGGTGAGAGGATCGCCGGGCGACTCGCTAGACCGCGAAGAAGACCGTTTCACCCTCCCCCTGCAGGCGGATGTCGAACCGGTAGCCACCGGCGACCGGCTGCGCCAGCAGCGTCTCGCGCCGGTGCGCCGGGACCGAGGCGAGCACCGGATCGGACGCGTTGGCCTGCACCTCGTCGGCGAAGTAGATCCGGGTCACGACCCGGTGCAGCAACCCCCTGCAGAACAGGGTCACGTCGATGTGCGGCGCCTGCAGCGTGCCGCCCGGGCCGGGAACGCTCCCCGGCTTGACGGTCACGATCTCGTAGGTCCCGTCACCGCCCTCGTGCCCGCAGCGACCGAAGCCGCGAAACCCTTCGAGCTGGGACTGCTCGCCGTAGCCGTGGAGATCGGCGAAGCGGCCCTCGGGGTCGGCCTGCCAGGTCTCGATCAGGTGGTCGGGGATCTCGACGCCGTCGCCGTCGTACACCGTGCCGGCGATCCGGATCCGCCCCGGGGTGCCGTCGGGGACGACGTGCGGACCTGCGTCCCACGGCATCCCGATCGCGAAGTACGGCCCGACCGTCTGCGAGGGAGTGGTCGCGAAGATCGTCATCGCCTAGTGAGCCTCCTCGAACGGGGTCGCGCTCGGACCGCGCAGGTAGATGTCGAACTCGTAGGCGGCGGCCCAGTTGGGCTGGGTGCCGTGGATGCTGAAGCTCGAGATCATCCGCTCGCGCGCGCGCTCGTCGCGCACCGAGTTGAAGATCGGGTCGTAGGGGAAGAACGGGTCGCCGGGGAAGTACATCTGCGTCACCAGCCGCTGCGCGAACGCCCGACCGAGCAGCGAGAAGTGGATGTGCGCCGGGCGCCAGGCGTTGTAGTGGTTGCCCCACGGGTAGGGCCCGGGCTTGATCGTCGTGAAGCGGTAGCGGCCCTCGCGATCGGTCACGCACCGGCCCGCACCGCTGAAGTTCGGATCGAGCGGCGCCGGCCAGCGGTCCCAGCGGTGGGCGTAGCGGCCGGCGGCGTTGGCCTGCCAGACCTCGACGAGCGTGTTGCGCAGCGGCTTGCCCTCGGTGTCGCGCACGACCCCCGAGACGATGATCCGCTCGCCGATCGGCTCGCCCTCGTGCTGGCGCGTCAGGTCGGCGTCCGATTCCTGCAGGCCCAGTGCCGGCGCGAGCCGCGGGCCGGTGATCTCGGTCAGCGTCTGGGGCAGGTAGACGAGCGGCTCCGTCGGGTGACGCAGGCGCGTCGACTTGTAGCCCGGCGAGTCGAGCGGCGGCTGCGCGTCCGGGCCCTCGCGCAGGTAGCTCGTCGGGGTCTCGGTGACCGGATCGTAGATCTCGGTCTCGTGCTCGTGCTCGACACTCACCGCGCCACCAGCTCTCTGAGCGCTTCCAGCTCCGCCTCGGTCGGCGGGTCGGTCACCCGCAGCTCGTCTGCCATCTTCAGCTCCCATCCAGTCGCCTCTTGCACCTGCTCGGGTGTCACCCCCGGGTGGATCTGCGTGATCACGAGCTCGCGCGTGTCCGGGTCTGGCTCGAGCACCCCCAGGTCGGTGATCACGTGGGTGGTACGGTCGCCGGTCGTGGTCACGAAGTCAAGCCGCTTGACAAACGTCCGTACAGAATGCGGAGCGATCACGACCACCTCGCGGCAGCCGGTGGCGATCTCGGGCGCGCCGCCGGCGCCGGGCAGCCGCGTCCTCGGGTGCTCGTAGTCGCCGATCACGGTCGAGTTGAGGTTCGCGTGCGGGTCGATCTGGGCGGCGCCGAGGAACGCCACCTGGATCCGCCCGGTGCCGATCCAGTAGTTGAACATCTCCGGAACCGACACGATCGCATCGGCCGTCTCGGCCAGCTCGCCGTCGCCGATCGAGAGCGGCACGTGGTAGGGCTTGGCGCCGATCGTGCCGGACTCGTAGACGAGCACGAGCCTCGGGTTGTGCACGATCCGCGCGAGCAGCGCCGCGGTGCTCGGCCGGCCGACCCCGATGAACACCGACTGGGCCTCGCGCAGCCTCCGCGCCGCGACGATCGTCTGCAGCTCGCCGGCGCTGGCCGGCGCCGGTGAAGCGTCTGTTCCGGTGGTGCCGGCCGGTATGCCGGCACCACCGGCTGCCGCGCCGGTCGTCGTCGGATCCGATCCGCTCACGCCGGCTCCCCGACGCTCGGGCCCGAACGCCCCACAGCGGCCGCACAAAGGGCCAAAATGTCGCAAGCCCCCCCATCTCGATGGAGGGGTGTGCATGACGCGCCCGTGCAGGGCGCCGTACGCACACCCCCCACCCCAGCGGTCAGGGGTTGCGACATTCTGGCCCCCCTCCCGAGGCGACCCCGTTGCCGAGCACGTGCTCCTCCATCCAGGCGGTGAACTCGTCGCGGTCGCGCGAGAGCTTGTCCCAGAAGCGGTAGAAGTCGTTGTCGCGATCGGTGATCCCAAGGCTGTAGGACGGCCGCGAGCCGCCGGGCGCCTCCGCCACGCGGTCGATCACCCATCCCGGGATCACGACCCCGCCGGGCCGCGGCTCGAGCCGCTCGACGACCCGCTCGACGGTCACGAGCGAGCGCGCGGCCGCGAGCACCGCCTCCTTCTGCACGCCCGGGATCCCCCACAGCTGAACGTTGCCCTCGCGGTCGGCCTCCTGTGCGTGGACGATCGCGACGTCGGGGCGCAGCGCCGGCACCGCCATCAGCTGCTCGCCGGTGAACGGGCACGCGATCGGCTTGACGTTCGTGTGGCTGGCCAGGTCGGTGCCGGCGTACCCGCGCATCACCGCGAACGGCAGGTGGGCGGCGCCGGCGGCGTAGCGGTTGGCCATCCCCGCGTGCGAGTGCTCCTCGAGCCCGATCGGGCGGGGCCAGCCGTGCTCGACCGCGTCGCGCAACCGGTGCAGCGACCCCACCCCCGGGTTGCCGGCGTACGAGAAGGTCAGCTTGCGCGCCGCCCCGACGCCGATCATCTGGTCGTACAGGATGTCGGGCGTCATCCGGATCAGCTCGAGCTCGCAGCGGCCCTGGCGCAGCAGCTCGTGGCCGGCGGCGAACGGGATCAGATGCGTGAACCCCTCGAGCGCGACGCTGTCACCGTCGTGGACGAGCTCGCCGACCGCCTCGGCGAGCGAGCACAGCTCAGCCATGCGCCGCCGGGGCGCGCTCGAACGGAAGGCCGACGTAGTTCTCGGCGAGCGACGTCGCGGCCGCGGTCGAGCTGGTCACGTACGCGAGCTGGGAGCGCTGCAGCTGCATCCCGTAGGCGTCGTCGGTCGGGTCGATGTGCAGCATCGAGGTCATCCACCACGAGAAGTGCTGCGCGCGCCACACGCGGCGCAGGCAGCTGTCGCTGTACTCCTCGAGGCCGGTGACACCGCCCGACCGGAAACGATCGACCAGCGCCTCGGCGAGCAGGGTCACGTCGGCGCCGGCGAGGTTCAGCCCCTTGGCCCCGGTCGGCGGCACGATGTGGGCCGCGTCGCCGGCGAGGAACAGCGAGCCGTACCGCATCGGCGCGGCGACGAAGCTCCGCATCGGCGTGATCGACTTCTCGCGGATCGGTCCGTGCTGGAGCTCCCAGCCGTCGCACTGAAGGCGCGCGTCGAGCTCGGACCAGATCCGCTCGTCGGGCCACTCGGCGATCTCCGCGTCGGTCGCCACCTGCACGTACAGGCGACTCAGCTCGAGCGAGCGCATGCTGTGCAGCGCGAACCCCCGCGGATGCCACGCGTAGATCAGCTCGTCTGTCGAGGGGGCCACGTCGGCGAGGATTCCGAGCCACGCGAACGGGTAGCTGCGCCCCCACGTCGTCAGCACGTCGTCAGGGATCGACGGGCGGCAGACGCCGTGGAAGCCGTCGCAACCGGTGATCACATCGGCGTGCAGTTCGTGTGCGACGCCGTCCAGCTCGTAGCTGACGCGCGGCGCGTCGGTCTCGATTCCGTGCAGGGCGACGCTCGCGCACTCGAAGTGCAGCGGCGCGCCTGAGTCGAGCCGCGCTTCGATCAGGTCCTTGACGACCTCCGTCTGACCGTAGACGGTGACGCACCGTCCACCGGTCAGCTCGCTCATCGGGATGTGGTGGTTCTCACCGTCGAACCGCAGGTAGATCCCGCCGTGGATCAGCCCCTCCTGCTCCAGCCGCTCGCCGACGCCGGCTTCGATCAGCACCTCGCGCATTCCCTGCTCGAGCACCCCGGCACGGATCCGTGCCTCGCAATAGTCCCGGCTGCGAGCCTCGAGGATCACGCTCTCGATGCCCTGGCGGTGCAGCAGCTGGCCGAGCAGCAGTCCCGCGGGGCCCGCGCCGACGATCGCGACCTGCGTCCGCGCGGCGACCGTCAACGCTCGCCCGCGACGCGGCCAGCGCGCTTCCGGATCGGGGTCTCACCGGCGGCGCCGGGCAAGGCTCGCTTCAGCATCTGCGGATCGTATCCGGCCCGGGCAGCTCCGACACTCGTACGGCGCTGGGAGGCTGGTGCCGTGTCAAGAGACGTTGGCCCGGTTGGCGTGCGAGAACCAAGCCCACCAAGGACGAAGCCGGTGGGCGCAGGTTTGCAGCCGCCAAACGGGGCAAGGGTTCGCAGACGGCACTAGGCCAGCGGCGAGAGGCGGCGTCTGCTGCGGCGGGTGATCAGATGCAGCCCCGCCTCGACCAGCAGCAGGCCGAGCCGTTGCTGAACGTTCGGGCGCGTCGGCCCGGCCGCATCGCGGGTCGCCCGCTGCGCCGACGCCAGCCGCTGCGCCGCCGCCGCCCGCCGGACGCCGGCCTCGCGCGCCAGCTCGCTTCGGCGGACGCCTGCCAGCGCCTGCTCGTGCCAGTAGCTCATGGATCGACCGGCGGTGGTGTCGGATACGAGAAGAACACGAGCTCGACGGGAAGCGATCCGGCCGGCCTCGAGGCCGGATCGCCGTCACGCTCGCGGAAGCGAGGCACGAGCAGCTCGACCACGTCCTGGTTCAGCTGTGCGAGTTCCTCCGGCGTCATCCAGAGCCTGTGCAGGGTGGCCTCGGCGGCCTCCCGCCACGCCTTCGAGTAGCTCGCCCGGGTCTCCAGCCAGATTCGGTAGCGCTCGAGCTGGCGCTCGCGCAGCATCCGCTCCAGCGCCCCGGCTGCCAGCTTCGTGTCCGGGTCGTCCTGCTCGGTCGAGAAGCGCATGCCCTGGGCGCTCATCCGCCAGGGGCGCGCCCGGCCGCTGCCGCCGCCGGCCTCCTCGACGAATCCGTACTTCGCCAGCTGGCGCAGATGAAACGAGCACGTCGTCGGGCTCTCGCCGATCCTCTCTCCGGCCTGCGTCGCCGTCAGTGCGCCTTCGAGCTTGAGGATCTCGAGCAGCGCGAGCCGGACCGGGTGGGCGAGCGCGCGCATCGTGCGGGCGTCGGTGACCTCCCGCACCTCGGACCGGGTCGGGTGCGAGTGCCAGTTGTCAAGAGACATGTCTCGAGAGTACGTTAGCGAGAGATCCTTGTCAAGAGACACCTCTCAAGAGATTCCTCTTGAAGGCTCCTCGTCGTGTGCCCCTGTTGCATCGGGCAATGGGTCGCCGCTGCGTTCGTCGGCGGTTACATCGCGAGGCCGCCGGCGACCCGCGCGACCTCGAGCATGTTCGCCGCCCTCCACGCCGTCTCCGACCTCCTCCGGCAGCGCTGGGTGGCGCTGGACAAGCGGGCCTGACGCACCCGCTCATGGAGCCGGGGCGGTCGGGATCGTGATCGACACGACGAGCCCCCCACCGGCTCGCGGGGAAGCGGCGACCGTGGCGTCGTGGGCGTCCGCGATCGCCTCGGCGATCGACAGGCCGAGCCCGACTCCGTCCGATGAGCTCAGTCGCCCGTTGCCGCGGGCGAACGGCTCGAACAGGGTCGGGATCTGCTCCGCCGGAATGCTCGCGCCCGTGTTGGCGACCTCGAGCACCGCGCCAGCCGGCAGCTCGCGCGTGGAGATCCCGATCCAGCCGCCGTGGACGTTGTGGCGGATCGCATTCTCGACGAGGTTCGCCACCATCCGCTCGAGCAGCACCGGATCGCCACGGGCGATCGCGGGCTCGAGCTCGGCGTCGACCTCGAGCTCGCGCTGCTCGATCGCGCCCCGCATCGCGTCGAGCGCGTCCTCGGCCGCGACCGCAAGATCGACCTCCTCCGGATTCGCCGGGCCGAGCTCGCTGCTGGCGAGCGTCAGCAGCGCCTCGACCGTCTCCTCCGCCTGCTCGACCGAGCGCTTGACCCGCGCCGCCATCACCTCGAGCTGCTCGGGCGTGCGCGCCGGCTTCGACAGCGTGACCTCGATCGCGGTCTTCATCGCCGTCAGCGGCGTACGCAGCTCGTGCGCCGCGTTCGCGACGAACCGCTTCTGGCTCGTGAACGCGGCGTCGAGCCGCTCGAGCATCAGGTCGAACGTGTCGGCCAGCTGCTTGACCTCGTCGTCGGGCCCGGAGAGCGCGAGCCGCTGACCGAGCCGCAGCTCCGAGGCGCGCCTGGCAGCCTCTGTGATCGACCGCATCGGCCGCAGCGCCCGCCCCGACACCAGCCAGCCGAGCGCGACCGAGACGATCGCGAGCACGCCGAGGCCGATCGCCGCAGCTCCTAGCAGCGCCGCCAGGGTGCTGCCGCGCTGGTCGAACGGTCCGAGCCCGGCGGCGGCGAACGCGCGCTTGCACTCGGCGAGCAGGGAGCGAGCCGCGGGTGGCGGCTTGCACCTCCCGAGCAGTCCCCTGATGCCCGCCGGGATCGGCTTGGTGGGTGGGTGCGGAGCTGGGAGGAGAACATTCACCACGAGCGCGTAGGTCAGCGCCAGCAGCACCGCCCCCGCCAGCAGGAACATGAGCGTGTACATGACCGCGAGCCGGGTGCGCAGACGGCGCGGCCACAGCCGCCGCACCGCGACCGCCGCGGAGATCATGGCGCCACAGGTTGGACCATCGGTGTCACCGCACGCGGTAGCCGCTGCCGACCACCGTCTCGAGCACCTCCGGCACGCCGAGCTTGCGCCGCAGGCGGGTGAGCGTCACCACCACAGTGCGGGTGAACGGGTCCGCGTTCTCGTCCCACACCCGTTCGAGCAGCTCCTCGGCGCTGACGACGGCGCCGTCTGCCGCCAGCAGCACCTCGAGCACGCCCAGCTCCTTGCGTGTCAGGCGCAGCTCGCGCCCAGCGCGGATCGCGCGCCGGCGCGCGCGATCGAGCGTCAGATCGCCCCTGACGAGCACCGGCGGCCCAGCCGGTGCGCGGCGTGCCAGCGCGTGCACTCGCGCGACCAGCTCCTCGAACGCGAACGGCTTGGGTAGGTAGTCGTCGGCCCCGAGGTTGAGTCCCTCGACCCGGTCACCGATCGTCGCCGCCGCAGTCAGCATCAGGATCCGCGCATCGGAGCCATGGTCGCGCAGCGCCACGCAGACGCGGTCGCCGTGCACTCCCGGCAGATCGCGGTCCAGCACGATCACGTCGTAGCGGTACACGCCTCCCTTCTGCAGCGCAACCGTCCCGTCATGCGCGAGATCGGCGGCGATCCCGCGATCGCGCAACCCCTCGGCGATGTCGCGGGCGAGCTCGACGTGATCCTCGACGACCAGCACTCGCATGTGAACATCGTGCACGAGCTCACGTCACAAATCCATCACATGCCGCTGAGTTTCGGCGTGTAGCGCTCGTGTGACCCCCGCGGGCGTAAACCGTCGGCCATGACCCGACATCGCTCCCAACTTCTCGCCGCCACGGCGGCTGCGCTGATCGCGAGCACCGCGATCGCGGCGTGCGGCTCGAGCTCACCCCGCTCGGCCAGCGCCTCTGGATCGTCCGGCCCAAGCGGCCATCCGAGCCAGGCCCAGATCAACCAAGCTCAGAACGACGCGGTCCGGTTCGTGTCGTGCCTGCGCTCGCATCATGTGACGAACGTGCCCGACCCGACCGCATCGTCCGGCCGCGGTTTCAAGGACGTGATGGCGAGCGCCTTGCAGACGCCCGCTGGCCAGGCGGCGTACACGGCCTGCCACCACCTGCTGCCCGGCGGCGGCCCGTCCAGCGAGAGCCCGGCGCAGACTCGGGCGCAGACCGCGGCGCTGCTGGCGTTCGCTCGCTGCCTGCGCAGCCACGGCTTCACACGGTTCCCCGACCCGACCAGCAGCGGGCAGCTGACTCACCAGATGGTCGTCAACGCCGGGATCAACCTGCAGCAGCCGGCCGTGCTCCAGGCTGGCGACGCGTGCGTCGGCGCCACCCACGGGGTCATCACCAGGGCGATGGTGGCCCGTTTCGCGGCGGGCCAGTAGCTCGTCAGATGAGGTGCTCGAACCCGAGGTCGAGGTCCGCGATCGGGACGAACCTGCCTGCGAGATACCCGAGCGCGTCGCCCGATCGGTAGTCGAAGTGCGCGACCTCACCGACGAACAGCGTGTGATCGCCACCGTCGTAGGCACGCCAGGGGCGGCACTCGAGGTGCGCGAGCACGCCTGCCAGTCGCGGCGCGAGCGTGCCCTCGATCCACGCCGCGTCGCGCCGCTCGCCGCCTGCGAACGAGCGCGCCAGCGCCTCCTGCTCGGCGCCGAGGACGTTGACGGTGAACGCCCTGCCCGCGAGCAGGTCGTGGCTCCGTGCCGCGCGCGCGACGCTTGCGAGCACCAGCGGCGGGCGCAGCGACACCGATGTGAACGAGTTGACCGTGATCCCGTGCGGGCCGTCGTCGGCCGCGAAGGTGACGACCGCGACGCCCGTCGCGAAGCGGCCGAGGCACGCGCGCAGCGCCGCCTGCAGACCGAACTCGGTCGGATCCGGCAGTGCTCTCGGGCGATCGCCGGTTGCCATCGACGGTGCCCAGCGCCGCTGGGTCACCCCGCCGCAATCGGGTCCGCGACCGGCTCCGCGATCGGCCCGTCGCTCGCCAGAAACGCCCGTACCCGCTCGCGATACGGGGCGCGATCGTAGGAGCCGACGAGCGCCGCCGCCATCCGCACCGGATCGCCGAAGAAGTAGTACTCGTACAGCGCCTGACGGCCGGCGAACGCTGAGATGCACGTGTCCCACACGAGCCGGAACAGTCTCACGCGCTCGGGCCCCGAGAGGGTCGCGGACTGCAGGTAACGCTCGACGTCGAGGTGGGCCGGTCCGGTCACGTCGGCCTCCGTCGGGAGTGCCATCAGCCCGGCGGCGCCGAGCTTGCGAAGGATCTCCGGGAAGCGCTGGTACAGCTTCGGGTACCAGTTGCGGGCGGCGTTGAGCGACTCCCACCTGGGGGTCATCACGCCGTAGCGGTTGGGGGCGGCGTCGGCCTCGGCCGCGCGCACGAATGCGCGGATGCCCTCGAGCGCGACGATCACCTCGGCGACGTTCTCCTGCACGTGGCCGAACTGCTCGATCCCGATCGCCTCGGTCAGCAGCGTGATCAGCCCGAGCATGAACTCGGTCTTGGCTGTCGTACGTGCCGTCACCTGGTGCGTCATGTGGTGCGCGGCGCTCGTCTCGGTGTAGAAGCCGTTGCACAGCTCCGGGTGGCCGAGCATGAAGCAGCGCTCGAACGGGACCCGGACGTCGTCGAACACGACGATCGCATCCATCTCCTCGAACCGCGACGCGAGCGGATGATCGAAGTGACTGCGCCCGTGATCGGCCGACTCGCGGCACAGGAACCGCAGCCCGGGCGTGTCGCAGCTGACCGCGAACGCGTACGAGTAGGGCGCGTCCTCCGGGCGGCCGCGCAGGACGGTCGACGGGAACACGAGCAGCTCGTCGGCGGTCGGGCCGATCGTCGCCAGCAGCCGCGCGCCGCGAACGACGATGCCGTTGTCGTCCTCGGCGACGATCCGCGCCATCACCTCGCCGCCGAGCTGCTCGGACGGCGGCGCCGAGCGGTTCGACTGCGGCGGGACCAGCGTGTGGGTCAGCAGCAGGTCATGCTCGCGAACCATCTCGTAGTAGCGCCTGACGTTCTCCGCGAACGCCGCGTCGGCCTGCTCGAACCAGGGTCCGGCCTCGCTCAGCGCCATCAGGCACGAGTTCAGGTAGTCGCCCGTGCGCCCGAGCATCCCGTTCGAGGCGCGCGCCCATACGCTCATCATCTCGCGGCGCTTGACGAGCTCCTCGACGGTTCGGGGAACCATGAACGAGATCCCCACCCGCTCGCCGCTGCTCGGCGAGCGGTAGGTCATCAACTCGCGCAGCTCGGGCTCGTGCTGAAGGTCGTACAGCCGCGCGTACGTCTCGACCACGCGCCGGAACGCCGGGTGCTCCGGGATCCCGCCGGTGAGCGTCTCGCCGTGGATCTGGACGGTCGCGCCCGACGCGCTCAGGCGCTCGATGTAGTCACGGCCGGTGCGTGCTGGCATCCCTCTCTCCCTTCACTGTGCTTACCCCGCTCGTCGGCAAGGTAGCACGATAATCGTTATTGACCGTACAGATAACGGACGCTAGGCTGTGCGCGCGGTGGCAACCCATCCGAGCAACCATTCGCTCACGCTCGAGCGCGGCCTGCGGTTGCTTCGGACGCTGGCCGAGCACCCCGAGGGGCTGACGGTGTCGGAGCTCGCCGGCGAGCTCGGCACCCACCGCGCCGGCATCTACCGGTTGCTGCGGCCGCACCTGGCGCAGCGCCTGGTGCGCCGTGACGCGGGCGACCGCTACCGGCTCGGCGCCGGGCTGATCGAGCTTGCCGGCAGCGTGCAGCCGCGCCTGCGCGAGGTCGCGGGGCCGCTCCTGCAGGAGCTCGCCGACGCGCTCGGCGCGACGACGGCGCTGACCGTCCGCGACGGCCCCGACGAGGCCGTCGTCGTCGATGTGCGCTCACCGCGCAGCGTCGACCTGCACATCGCCTACCGCCCCGGGCTGCGCCATCCCGTCCACGTCGCCGCCTCGGGGCTCGCGATCCTCGCGGGCGGCCCGCCCCGACCGGGCGAGCGCGCCGAGGTCGCGAGGGCACGCAGGCTCGGCTGGGCGGTGTCGACCGGCGAACTGCTGCCGGGGGCGACCGGCGTCGCGGCCCCGGTGCTGACGCGCCCCGCCGCGGGCGAGCCCGGAGGCGTGACCGGCGCCGACGCCGGAGCCCGGAGCGACGCCGGGGCGGACGCCGGGGCCGAGGCCGCGATCAGCGCGGTCTGGGTAGGGCGGCGCGACAACGCCGCGATCGCCGCGACGGTTGCGGCGACGGCGGCCGCGATCGCCGCCAGACTGGTCTAGCTAGCTTAGCTAGCTAGACAACCACGACACGAACCCTGCACTACCATCAAACCACTACCCCATGACAACCCCCGGAACTGGCTGCGAATCACACGCCCGGATTTCGGAAAAGATGGGCTCCGAGGGTGATCTGGGGTGAATCTTGACCGGGATTCTGCCCTGAGCAGGGCTTTTGCCCGTTGGAGCGGCGGGTCGAAGTCGTGCGCGTCTCTGCGGCCGGGTTGTGGACTCCTCGCCGAGTCTTCGTGCCCGGCGATCGGGGGCACAACGGATGTGTGCTCAAGCAGCCAGGGATGGCCGCGCCTGCGCGTAGGCGCATCCGGATGATCATGGCGAGGACTCGCCCGCAGGGCGTCGTTGGGGCGTTGAGGTCCCTGCCCGCGTTGACGGAGCCGTGGCGCTGCCGGGGAGCTGCCCGGCCCGGTCTGTTCTCGTTGCGTCGT
>DAHUYL010000046.1 GCA_027315255.1 Solirubrobacterales bacterium
CACCGCGCTCGCGCTCGCCGACCTGTACGACTCCACCGTTACGTGCCTGCACGTACGCGAGGAAGTCCTCAGTGCCGCCGCTGAGCTCGCACGCGTCGCCGGCGTCGAACTGCGTGAGGTCAGCGGTTCGCCGGTCGAAGAGATCGTGACCGCCGGCCAGGACCCTGGTGTCGCCGCGCTCGTCCTCGGCGCGCGCGGCGCGCACGGAGGCCCCCAGCCCGCCGGACATACCGCGCTCGAGGTCATCGCCCGCATTGCAAAGCCGGTTGCCGTCGTCTCACCCCACGCGAAGCCGCCCGAGCAGATCAAACGCATCCTCGTCCCGCTCGAGGGGACCAGCGAAAGCTCGCATGCGCTCGACGAAACGATCAGGCTCGCTCACCGACGCGGGCTCGAGGTCCTCGTGCTGCACGTGCACTCACCAGCCACCGTGCCCTCGTTCTCAGACCATGAGCCACACGCAGCGCTGGCATGGGAGCGCGAGTTCCTCACACGCCACCTCCCCAGCCCGCACGACCGCATCACCCTCCTGCGCCGCCTCGGCGTCCCCGCCGACGACGTCGTCGCAGTCGCACACGAAACCAGCCCCAACCTCATCGTCCTCGCCTGGAGCCAGGACCTCACGCCAGGCCGCGCGCGAGTGGTTTCGGAGACGCTCGCGCACGCCGATATCCCGGTGCTGCTGCTGCCCGTCCGGTAGGCGACGGTGCCTGGCAGTGGCACCAGCCGGCTCAGCAGATCCTCGTACGTCGCTCAGCGACCGACCTCGGTAGGCGACGAGCCCGTCCGGCACCTCTTGGAGCAGCACATCCGTTCCGGTGCGTGGCTCTGATTCGCTGTCCTCGAGTGTCGCGCAGCCGCAAGTCACCGGAGGTCGGATCGACCTCGCGCGAAGTGGTCGCGAACCGGGGACCGGCGGACAGCGGTGGCAAGCCGCTTCGGTGCCCCTGTGCCGCCCCGACCGACCCTCGAGCGCCAACCGCGCGATCGCTTTCCGTCCTGGCAGCCCGCGCTGGCTCTGGGAGCGCCTTGTCGCCCTTGCGACTGGTCAGGGAGGCTCCGCGGACGGCCGTGACTGGCGACGATCCCGTTCACTTGACATGTCCACGAACTCGTGCGGATCCGGTCACTGGGCACCGGCCGCGATCAATGCTCGCTCCGCAGCCGACCCGGCGTTCCCTCGCAAGCTGGTTGCAGCTCACTGACCCGGACGCCGTCTGGGGGCGGAGTCTGGCGCCTGCCAGCGGTCGCGGGCGGCCTCCTCGGGCCGAAATCGCCCGCATCAGCGCTCCGGTCCCTCGCGCGCGGGCGGCAGGATCCTTGCGATCCTGGCGCTCGCCCGTGGCGTCTTCACGATCACGACCGCCTCGCCGGTCTGGAGCGTCCGCACCCGCTCGGGGTCGATGGCCGGCCGCTCGACCTCGCGCATCGTCCCACCGCGCACCTCCGAGCCGCCCCACCGGCCCTGCCCGAGCTGGTAGCTGCGCTCCCAGACGCGCTTGGTGCCCGCGAGCCGGGCGACGGTCTGCGCCGACTCGGGCACGTCCTGGCGGTGGGCGATCTTGACCGCTGTGTTGCCGAGCACCTGCTCCTCCAGGCCGCGAGCTGCCCGGCCGAGATCGGCCAGCTCCTGGGTCACGAGCAGCAACCCGACGCCCGCCTCGCGGCCGCGCACCTGCAGCGCCAGGAGGTTGTCCGACTTCAGCGCCGAGAACTCGTCGATCGCGACGATCGCGAGCCCCGGCGTCCGGGCACTGAGCCGGTGGCCTGCGGCGCTGACGAGGTCCTGGACCACGAGCGTGCCGAGCTGCGCCGCGAGCGCGCCGTACGTGCTCGAGTTGAGGCTGAAGAGCACCACCTCGTCGCCGGTGAGCGCGCGGCGCAGGTCGATCGGGGGCCGGTTCGTGTCGCCCGGCTCGAGGAACCGGCCCGTGTGCGACTCGGTGACGATCGCCAGCCGCGAGGCTAGCCCGCGTACCGCGCTCAGCTGATCGGGGCTCAGCGAGGCGAGGTAGCGCCGCACCTGGCCGGCACGTTCGGGCTCGAGCCGGCGCGCCGCCGCGCCCAGCTGCCGCGGGTCGAGCAGCTCGACGACGCCGGCGAGCCTCGGCGGTCGCTCGGGCTCGAGCGCGAGCATGCACTGCAGCGCGATCTGCAGGTAGCGCTCCGCCGCCCGCTGGTAGTGCGGCTCGGTGAACCGCTCGGTCGCGATCAGCTTGTCCTTGAGCTCGGTCGCGTTACCGCATGCGAGCGGGTTCCAGCGCTCGGACCCGTCCGGCGTCCAGCAGCGAAACGGCCGGCGGGCGGCGGCGGCCGCCGCGGCGAGCTCGTGCGCGAACGCCGGCGAGCCCTTCAGATCGATCGCGACGACCGGCCGGCCCGCCCGGATCTGCGCGGTCAGGATCCGCAGCAGGGTGGTCGACTTGCCGGCGCCGCTCGCGCCGAGCACGAGACCGTGCGCCGCCAGCTCGCGATCGCCCAGCAGCACCGCGCGCCCCCGACCGTCAACTCCGATCACGACCGCGCCGGCGGCGAGCGCCGCGGCGGTGCGCCTCCGCTCGGCGCGGGCAGCTCGCATGCGGACGGTACGGCGCCATGCCGACCGGATCGCCGGCGCGGCGACCAGGAGCACCAGCTTGGCGCTCAGCGGCACCGCCACCATCAGCAGCACGAACGTCGGCACCAGCCACCACCGCATCCGGGACTCGGGCGGCGGGCCGGGATCGTTCATCGCTCCGTCGCCGCTCCCGCGGCCTCCCGCGCGGCGCCTGCGCGAGCGAGCTGTCGCCGGGGCAGCTCGTATCCGCTCTCCCGGCCCGGGTCGGGGGCGCCGGTCGGCGTCCCGGGGGCGAGCAGCTGAATGTGGACGGCACCCGAGAGTCCGGCCCGGCCGGCGGCCTCCTCGACGGGCCTTCCGGCCGCTCGGCTCGGCACCAGGTAGAGGACGTCGTCGATCCGGCCGTCGGCGGCATACCCCAGCATGATCCGGTCCAGGCGCGCTCGGCCCTTGCGCGTCAGCTCGAGCTCGATCGCGAGTCTCCTGCCGTCCGCCAGCGTCAGCAGGAGGTCCGGGTAGTGGAGCTGCTCGCCGCCGCCGGGACCGACGATGCCGAGGCCGACCCCGAACGGCGCCCCGGGCCGGTCCGCACGGCGGTCGAGCGACTGCATCGAACGTTCCGAGATCTGCTCGGCGACCGCGCCGAACGCGCCGTTGCGGGCCGCCAGCCAGAGCCAGCCGAGGCCGATGTCGTGGCGGTAGCCCCTCAGGTCGAGCTTCGGCGCCGGCAGCCGGCTCTCGATCGCCGCGAGGCCGCGGGGGGAGATCCAGATGGCCGCCGGGTACCCCTCGAAGACCCGCTCGGACCGGATCAGGCCCGCCTCCCTCAGACGCCGCAGCCGCCGCGCGGCGGCGTCCGCCCCGACTCCGAGCAGCGCCTGCACGTGCAGGCCGACGAGCACGCGGTGCTCGGCGAGCAGCTCGAGTATCTGCCTGTCGCGATCGCCGATCGTCGCCGCTGTCTGTGACACTCGTATACAGAGGCTCGGCGCGGCCCCGATTCGCCCCCCTCGATCGCGTGTCAGGCGGCCGGGTGCGGCAGCGCGGCGGTGTCGACCACTTCGAAGTCGCCTCCGTTCAGCTCGTCGAGCAGATGCAGGGCGCTGTCGTTCCAGCGCGGATCGGGAGCGCCGGAGATGTACCAGGGTGAGCCGTTGTCGGCGAGGATCATCCCGTAGCGCTTCAGCGCCTGCGCCACGATCCGCGCCTGATACGGCAGCCCGGAGACGTTCACCGATGCCTTCAGCCGGACCCGGAGGCCCATCGGCGGCGCCCAGCGCGCGCTGCAGGTGCTCGCCTCGTGACGGGCCGGGTACACGAACCTCGGCGCCGTGCACGGGGCGGTGAACCGCAGCGCGTGGTCGATCGCGCCGGCCTTTACCTCGGCGTACCTCGCCAGCCCGGGGAGGATCGGCAGCCCGGCCGCGTCGGCCGAGGTCCAGCCGGCCGGCCTGAGCGCGTCCGAGCTCAGGTGGAAGATCGCCCCCGAGCCGGCGGTCCAGTAGCGCCCGCCGGCGTGCGGGTACGCCGCGAACAGCTCGTAGTCGGTGCACGTGGCACGGTCCAGGACGAGCACGTGCCGGTCGCCGGTCGACTTCGGGCCGCCCTCGATCGGCGCGTTCGGCGGGATCGGGTACGGACCTCGATCCGATTCCGACGCGTACTGGAAGCGGACCGGAACGCGCCGCTGCCACCCGCCGACGACGACGTAGGGGATCCCGTTCGGGGCGCCGTCCCAGACGGTCCCGAAGTCGGGGTGAACTGGCGCGTCCGAGCCGATCGCGGCGATGTACCGGGCCGAGTCGGGTGCGACCGGCAGGCCCGCTACCGGCTCGTTCCACGGATTGTCGGCCGGGAAGACGTGGCAGCCGGCGATCACGGGTCCGGACCCGACCGCCGCCCGCCCCAGGCCTGCCCGTCCCAAGGAGGCCACCGCGATTAGCGCGACAGCGATCGCCAGCCCAACCGCCGCACGTGCGCGCGCGCCCGTGACCGACCACAATCCAACACACCCCCGGGACCCAGAGGGGGGTTGTTGGGGTGGGGCTGTCACAGCGCCCGGATCCCACGACCCCCGCTCGCGCGAGGGGGGCGTGTTGGATTGCGGTCGTTGGCGTCCCGCCAGCTTGGCCGCCGGACACTCACGACTTCACGACACGACCGTCAGCCCGCCGGGCACGACCTCGAACCCGACCTCGTCGACCTCGCCGATGTAGTCGCCGTCGACCTGCAGGGGCAGCGTCCGCTCGTCCAGCGTTCGCACGCGGAGCGCTCGAGCGCCCGAGAAGCCGTGGATCTGGCGGTGCCGGGTCACCCGGCCGGCGAGCGCGCGCCAGGCGATCGTCGGGATCGACAGCGGGCTCGTGCGGCGCAGCACGAGCCCGGCCAGATCGCCGCTGTCGAGCGCGGCTCCGGGTGCCATCTGCACCGGGCGCTCTCCGAAGTACGTGTAGGCCGCCGCGTTCTGGACGATCGCCGTCACGCCGGGGATCCGCTCGGATCCGATCAGCAGCTCGAGCCGCGGCGGCGCGATCAGGTAGCGGCGCGTGAACGTGGCGCTGGCAACCCATGCGTAGTAGTACTCGCCGAGCCGCGCCTTCAGCCGCGGGTGGGCGTCGACCCGCTCGACGACGCTCGCATCGAGCCCCGTCCCCGCCGCGAACGTGAACAGTCGCTCGCCGACCCGGCCGAGGTCTACCGCGCGCGCGCGCCACGCGTCGGCCATCGAGAGCAGGTGCTCGGTCGCGTCGACGATGTCGGCGGGGATGCCGAGCAGCCTGCAGTACACGTTCGCGCGCCCGCCCGGGAGGCACGTGAGCGGCACGTCGGAGCCGGCGAGTCCGTTGGCGGCCTCGTTGACGGTGCCGTCGCCACCGAACGCGACGACCACGTCGTAGCCTTCGCGGGCGGCCTCGCGGCAGAGCTCGGTGGCGTGGCCGCGGCGCTCGGTGTCGATCGCCTCGACCTGATACCTGCCGCGCAGCGCGTACACGATCAGGTGCTTGAGGCGGTCCGAGACGGTGGTCGCGTACGGGTTGACGATCACCAGTATCCGCCTGGCCGGCGCCCGCGTGGAGAGTCCCAGCGCCGCCTCGAGCCGGGCCTCTGCGTCGAGCGGCGGATCGGCGGAAGCCATGCTTGACACGAGCCTAAAGGATGCCCGAACAGCGCCGACTGTACGGGTATACTGCAGGCCACATAGCTGTACGCATCCAGAGGGGTGGAGGGATATGGCCCTACGAAGCCCCGGCAACCTCCCGCAAGGGAACGGTGCCAATTCCATCAGGCTCCAACAACAGGCCTGGGAGATGTGGAGAGGGCGGGCATCGCACCTCCGACCACTTCAACCCGGCGGAGGTCATAGAGATATGCCGCCAGAATCGCTTCGCTGCAAGGAATGTAAGACCGAGTACCCACTCGAGGCGCTCTATGTCTGCGAGCGGTGCTTCGGCCCGCTCGAGGTCGCCTACGCAACCGAAACGACCTCGCCCGCGATCGACCCGGCCGAGCTCAAGCGCCGGATCCAGGCGGGGCCGGGCTCGCTTTGGCGATACGCCGATTTCCTGCCGACCCAGGGGCGCGGCTATCCGCTCCCCGCCGGCTGGACGCCCCTGATCCGAGCCGACAGGCTGGCCGAGGAGCTCGGCCTGCGCGAGGTGTACGTCAAGAACGACGCCGCCAACCCGACCCACTCGTTCAAGGATCGGGTGGTGTCGGTCGCGCTCGCCCGCGCCCGCGAGCTCGGCTTCAAGACGATCGCGTGCGCCTCGACCGGCAACCTCGCCAACGCGGTCGCCGCGCACGCCGCCGCGGCGGGGCTCGAGTCGTTCGTGTTCATCCCCGCGGACCTCGAGGAGCAGAAGATCCTCGCGACCGGGATCTACGGCACGAACCTGGTGAGCGTCAACGGCAACTACGACGAGGTCAACCGGCTCTGCACCGAGCTCGCCGGGGAGCACGAGTGGGCGTTCGTGAACATCAACCTGCGGCCGTACTACGCCGAGGGCTCGAAGACGCTCGCGTACGAGATCGTCGAGCAGCTGTCGTGGGAGCTTCCCGACCGGGTCGTCGCACCGATCGCTTCGGGGTCGCTGTTCACGAAGCTCGCGCGCGGGTTCGACGAGTGGCTCGAGGCCGGGCTCGTCGCCGGCGAGCTGCCGAGGTTCAACGGCGCGCAGGCGGCGGGCTGCTCGCCGGTCGCGCAGGCGTTCGCGGCCGGTCGCGACTTCTGCCAGCCGGTGAAGCCGGAGACGATCGCCAAGTCGCTGGCGATCGGCAACCCGGCCGACGGCCCCTACGCGCTCGACCTGGCGCGTCGCAGCGGCGGGAGGATCGACTCCGTCACCGACGAGGAGATCCGTGAAGGAATCCGGTTGCTGGCGCGCACCACCGGGATCTTCACCGAGACGGCCGGCGGCGTCACCACCGCGGTACTGAAGCAGCTCGCCGATCGCGGCGAGATCGACCGCGACGAGCGGGTCGTCGTGCTGATCACCGGTGAGGGCCTGAAGACGCTCGAATGCGCCCGCGGCACGTTCGAGACATGGGAGATCGAGCCGACCGCCCGCTCGTTCGAACAGGCCCGGGAGCGGCTCGTCCTCGCCGCCTGACATCCTCTCGCTGAGATGGCGGTGAACGTGAAGATCCCCACCCAGTTGCGCTCGGCCACGGGCGGCGAGTCGGTCGCCACGGTCGACGGCGCGACCGTCGGCGAGGTGCTCGACGCGCTGTACGCGCGCTACGGCGAGCTGCGCCAGCGGATCGCCGAGGACGGCGGCCTGCGGAGGTTCGTGAACGTGTACGTCGACGGCGAGGACATCCGCTTCCTTGCCGGGCTCGACACGCCGGTAGGCGACGGCGGCGAGGTCACGATCCTCCCGGCGGTCGCGGGCGGACGTTAGCGAGACGTATCAGCCGGTGGTGCTGCCATGGTGAGGCAGCACCAGCGGAGCCAGCGCGTGCGCGGGCCCGGAGTCACGGATCAGGACGTGAACTCTGACCGGAGGCGCACACGACGGCCCGGTCTGGCACCCTGACCGCGTGGCCGTAACCGATCCTCGGCATGAGACCCCGCTGCTGCGCCTCCCGCCGATCCGCGACTACGGCACTCCCGACTGGTACGCCCGCCTGCCCGCCTGGGCCGGTGCCGCCGGGGTGCCGGCTCTGCTCGTGTTGTTCGCCGGCTTCATCCGCGTGCACCAGCTGGACGCGCAATGGTGGTCGGAGGAGGCCAACACCGTCGGGATCGCGACCCATTCGCTGACCGCCATACCCGGGATCCTCTGGCACGGCAGCGGCGCCCCGCTGTACTTCATGCTGCTGCACGTCTGGATGCAGCTGTTCGGCGACTCGGAGATCGCCGTGCACGCGCTGTCGGTGCTGTTCGGAGTGGCGGTCGTGCCCGTCGGGATCTGGCTCGGCTGGAGCCTGTACGGCCGCCGGGTCGGGTTCATGCTCGGGACGCTGCTCACGTTCAACGCGTGGCTGATCCGCTACTCCGAGGAGGCGCGTCCGTACGAGCTGATGGCGTTGATCGGCCTGGTCGCGACCGGGGCGTTCCTGCACGCGTTCGTCCACCGCCGCCGCGGCTGGCTGCCGGCGCTCGCGGTGTCGCTGGCGCTGCTCGTCTACACCGACGCGTGGGGCTTCTTCTTCTGGGGCGCGGCCGTGCTCGCCGGCGCGATCGTGTGGTGGCGCAGCGACGATCGCAGCGGGATCGCGCGCGACCTGACGATCGTCCTCGGCGCCGGGTTCGTGCTGTACCTGCCGTGGCTCGTGACGCTGATCCACCAGGCCATCAGCTCCACGGGAGGATGGCACTACGCGCCGCTGATCCGCACCAACCCGCCGCGCGACATAACCGGATCCGACCGGGTCGACACGCTGCTGCTGCTGGCGCTCCTCGCCGGTTGCATGCCGCTGCTCGCCGGGCGCCGGCGGCGCTCGCCCGAGGCCACCGCCGTCTGGGTGCTCGCGACACTCGCCGTCGGCACGTCGCTGCTGGCGTACTTCGCGACCCTGCTCGTGCCGGCGATGACCGCGCGCTACCTCGGGCCGGTCGTCGGACCGCTGCTCGTGCTCGTCGCGATCGGCTGCGCCCGCAGCGGGGTCCTCGGCCTGGCGGTGTTGATCGTCACGAGCTTCTTCAATGCCAACCCGGCGTCGTTCATCCCGCAGGACAAGAGCAACATGAAGGACGTCGCCGCCGAGCTCCAGCCGCACCTCCGCGCGGGCGATCTGGTGCTGGTCACGCAGCCCGACCAAGCGCCGCTCGCGTGGTACTACCTGCCGGCCGGACTGAGGTACGCGACCGCGCTCGGTCCGGACCCGCACCCGACCTGGATGAACTGGGACAACGCCCAGACGCGCCTGCAGGATGCCGCTCCGGCGGCGGTCGTGCACCGGCTCGTGGCGTCGCTCGCGCCCGGGCAGCGGCTGGCGGTGATCCGGCCGCTGACGGAAGGGGAGCACGACTGGACGGAGGCGTGGTCGGAGCTCGTCAGGCAGCGTTCGGCGCGGCTGAGCGGGGTGCTGGCCAGCGACCCGCAGCTGCGCGTGCTGGCCGGCTTCCACGCGCCCCACTTCTACCGCAGCGCCTGCTGCATCGCGAGCAGCGCGCTGATCTACGTGAAACGCTGAGCGGCGGGAGGGCGGTGGCGGCTTCGGATCTTGGCCTGCGGGCGGCCGCGGCGCAGCAGCCGGCCCGTCTGACCGTGCGCGCCCGCGGCTGGCCCGCGCTGCTGCGCCGGCTGCCGGACCCGCCGCCGGCGCTCGCGCCGGCGATCTACCTGGTTGCGGCGGTGCTGATGTTCGGGCTGCCGGTGACCGGCGCCGGCCACCACATGGTCGGCTTCGGCGGCGATCCGCAGATCTTCATCTGGGCGCTCGGCTGGTGGCCGCACGCGCTCGTGCACGGCCTCAACGCGATCTACTCGCACGCGATCTACTACCCGCAGGGGCTCGACCTCGCGCACGGCGCGCTGATCCCGGCTGCGGCGATGCTGCTGTCGCCCGTGACGGCGTTGTTCGGCGCGGTCACCGCCTACAACGTCGGCATGGTGCTGAGCCCGGTCCTGGCCGCGTGCTTCGCGTTCCTGCTGTGCCGGCGACTGACGGGCGCGTTCTGGGCGGCGGCCGTCGGCGGTTGGCTGTTCGGCTTCTCGCCGTACCTGATCGGGCAGATGGCCGGCCACCTGCACCTGACGCTCGTGTTCATGATTCCCGCGATCGTCCACCTCTGCCTGGCGGCGCGGGCGGGCGAGGGCTCGAGGCGGTGGCTGGCGGCGCTGCTGGCGCTCGCCCTGACCGTGCAGTTCTACATCTCGGCGGAGGTGTTCGTCAGCTTCACGCTGTTCGGCGCCGTCGCGATCGTGATCGCATTCGGGCTCGGCGACGCCGACGAGCGGCTGCGCCTGCGCGAACTGCTGGTCGTGCTCGCCTGGAGCTACGGCGGGACCGCAGTGCTCGCCGCGCCGTACCTGTACGAGGCGTTCAAGCCGGGGCAGGTGCCGGTGCTGCCGGCCCGCGGCGACATCGTCTCGGCCGACTTCCTGTCCTACCTGATCCCATCGCAGCTGACCTGGCTCGGGGGCAACTCGTTTGCGGCGGCGACCCAGCCGTTCACTGAGGGCCCGTTCGAGGGCGGCGCCTACCTCGGCCTGCCCCTGATCGCGATCGCCTGGATGGCGGCGCGTGAGCGGTTCGGGACACTCGGTGTGAGGGTTGCCCTGCTCACGCTCGTCGTGGTGATCGTCGCGTCGTTCGGCGGTCACCTGCACGTCGACGGCGCGTTCACGATCCCGCTGCCGTGGGCGCTGGTCAACGACCTGCCGGTGATCGGTCAGCTCCTGCCCGCCAGGTTCTCCGTGTACGTCTTCCTGATCGTCTCGATGCTCGCCTCCGTCTGGCTGGCGGACGCGTGGCGAAGACCGTGGCCGGGGCAGCTCGCCGCCGGGGCGGCGAGCGGGCGTGGCGGCCCCTGGCGCCGCGCACTCGCCGTGGTGCTGGCCGCCGGCGCGATCGTGTTCGCGTGGCCGGCGCTCGCGACCGGGACGTGGAACACGCCGACCGGGCTTCCGCCGCTGTTCCAGTCGAACGCCTACACGCGCTACGTCAGCCGGAGCGACGTCGTGCTCGTGCTCCCGATCGGCGGCAACGGACCCTCGATGCTGTGGCAGGCGGTCGCCCACTTCCGCTTCCCGCTTGCCGGAGGCTACGCGCTGCCGCCGGAGGCGCCCAACCCGTATTCGCTCGACCCGCTGTACCCCGACCTGAACGGCACGCCGGCACCCAACGCCGGGCCCGCGACGATCTCGTTCCTGGCCCGCCACGGCGTCACGCTCGTGCTGATGCAGGTGGGCGCGCCCACCACGGCGCCGTGGCAGACGTTCCTCGAGCGGCTCGGCTGGCGTGCGATCGTGCGCGGCGGCGTCGTGCTGATGCGCCGGGGCTGACCCCGCGGCTCTACTCGGCCGCCACCAGCCCGACCGGGCAGGAGATCCCCGTGCCGTGCGCAGGACAGTATCCGAACGGGTTCTTGTGGAGGTACTGCTGGTGGTAGTCCTCGGCGTAGTAGAAGGGACCCGCGGCGGCGATCTCGGTCGTGATCTCGCCATAGCCGGCGCGCTTCAGCCGCTCGGCGTAGACGTCCCGACTTGCCTGGGCGGCGTCGCGCTGCGGCTCGTCGGCGTAGTAGATCGCGGAGCGATACTGGGTGCCGACGTCGTTTCCCTGGCGCATTCCCTGGGTCGGGTCGTGGCTCTCCCAGAATGTGCGCAGCATCTGGTCGTACGGAAGCTGCGCCGGGTCGAATACGACCAGCACGACCTCTGCATGGCCGGTGCGGCCGCTGCAGACCTCCTCGTAGGTGGGGTTGGGCGTGTGGCCGCCGGCGTACCCGACGGCGGTCGTGTAGACGCCGGGGAGCGACCAGAACGCCTTCTCGGCGCCCCAGAAGCAGCCGAGGCCGACGACCGCGCGCTGCAGCCCATCGGGGAACGGCGGCTCGAGCGGGGTGCCGAGGACCGCGTGGTGGGCGGGCACCGGCAGCGCCGTGTCGCGGCCGGGAAGCGCCCGCTCCGGGGTGACCATCTGCGTCTTGTGGGTTATTCCGAGCATGCCGTAAGCGTAGGCGGCTCGGATTACGCGCGTGGAAACTGCCGGGGCGTTATCGTGCGCCGCGTCCGCGACGCCACCGGAGACAGCACACGTGAGCCGCGATCAGACCTTCACGAGCACGACCGAGAGCTACGAGCGCTGGCGCGGGCGACGCATCCAGATCGTCGAGGAGGATCTCCGGGCCAAGCAGGACAGGTTGCGGGAATCGCCATTCGTACTGTTCCGCGGCGCGCCATACCGCTACCACGAGCGATTCGGGGCGCTGCTGCCCGAGCTTGCCGGCGCTCCGCCGGTGGTGTCGGTCGGCGACCTGCACGTAGAGAACTTCGGGACGTGGCGCGACCGCGAGGCCCGGCTCGCGTGGGGTGTGGTCGACCTCGACGAGATCGACCTGCTGCCATATCCGATCGACCTCGTGCGGCTGGCCGCCAGCGCGCTGCTGGCGATCGACGCCGGGCTGCTGGCGCTCGATCCCGCGGTGGCCTGCGCCGCGATCGAGGACGGCTGGCGCGGGGGCATCCACCAGCGCCGACCGCGCCCGTTCGTGCTCGGCGAGCGCCACGCAGCGATCTACCGGCTGGCGGCCGACTCGTTCGTCGACCCGGCCGCATTCGCGCGGTGGGTGTCGGCGCTCCCCGCGTTCGAGCGGGCGCTGCCCAAGTCGGCAGTCAGGATGCTGGCGACGGTGACGCCGCCCGGCGATTTCCGCCCCCAGCTCCGGCGGCGGGTGGCCGGCGTCGGGAGCCTCGGCGCCCGCCGGATCGTCGCCTCGGGCGAGCTCGACGGCGGCCTGATCGTGCGTGAGGCAAAGCAGGTGCCGGGCCCGGTCAGCATGTGGGCCGAGCCGAAGCGGATCCAGGTCAGCGGTCTTGCCGGCGCGGTCGACGCCTCGCGGGGCGTCGCCGGCGAACCGTGGCGGCGTCAGAGCCGCAAGTGGGTTCTGCGGGCCCTACAGGCCGACGCGACCAGGCTCGAGCTGTGTGAGGCAGCGCCCGGCCGGATCAGCGCCGAGGTGCTGCACGCCATGGGTGCGGAGGCGGCCAACATCCACCTGGTCGCGATCCGGGGTGCCGCGCCCGTCAAGACGCTGCGACGCCACGACGGGGATCGCGGCGCGGGGTGGCTTGCGCCGGCGGCTGAGACAATCGCGGAGGCGGCGCGGGCCGATCACCGCGAATGGTCCAATTCCTGACGAGGGGATCAGCTCAATGGAGGTCGACAGAACGGGCTCGCGCCTGCATGCGGCGTCCGCGTCCGAACGAGGGCGACGGGCGTCTCGGGTCACGCCCTGGTTGATCGCCCTGGCGGTCGCGATCCCGGCGATCCCGGTCGTCGTTGGGATCGTGCTGTACGCGACCAGTTCTGCCGCCGCTCCGCGCGGTACGGTCTTGCACCCGCTCCAACCGCGACCGGTAGCCGCTGTGTCTGCGCCGGCGCCACTGACGAGCCAGGCTCCGTTCTGGATCGGCGGGCCGTCGCGGCTGTCGCGCCAGGCGCCCCACTGGCTTGTGGGAAGCGCTGGATTTCAGGTCGCGCGCGTGATCACCGCGACCGCCATCCGTGCCGCTCCGAACGGCGCCGTGATCGCCCCGCAGCCGACGACGACACCGTTCGGCTCGCCGGTCACGTATCTCGTCCGTCAGGTGCGCGACGGCTGGCTGGGGGTCGTCAGCCCGCTCGTCGGAAACGGTCAGCTCGGCTGGATCCCGACTTCCGCCGCGACGCTGTCGAGCCTTGACTGGGAGCTCCAGCTCTCGCTCGGGCGCCGCGAGTTGAGCGTCCTGCACGACGGCGCGGTCGTCGAGCGCTACGAGGTGGCGATCGGAACCGCGAGCGCACCGACGCCGACCGGCACGTTCGCGGTCACCGACCTGCTGAGCACCGGCGATCCGCAGGGGCCGTACGGCTGCTGCATCCTCGCGCTGTCCGCGGTCGCGCCGCATGCGATCCAGGACTGGTCCGGTGGCAATCGCATCGCGATCCACTCGACGCCGCCCGACACCTACTGGTCGATCGGGCAGGCGATCAGTCACGGCTGCGTACACGTCACGTTGCCGGAGGGCCAGTGGCTGATCGATCACATCCCGCTCGGGACGCCGACGATCATTCGCAGCGACTAGCGGTTTTACCGCGGCTCCGAATCCGGGTCAGGCGCGTCCTGCCTCCGAACCCGCTACGGACGCGGGTCGCACCGAGGGCCAGCTAGCGTGCTCCGCCAGTGTCCTGCCGATCACCGACCGGCCCGTGAGCTTGCCCGGAGACTTGCCGCTCGTGATCCAGGGCGGGATGGGGGTGGCGGTGTCGAGCTGGCGGCTCGCGGCCAGCGTCTCCCGACTCGGCCAACTCGGCGTCGTGTCGGGCACGGCGCTCGGGGTCGTGCTCGCACGCGGCCTTCAGGACGGTGATCCCGGCGGGCATCTGCGCCGGGCGCTGGATGCGTTCCCGGATCGCGCGGCGGCCGGCCGGATCCTCGAGCGCTACCACCGGCCGGGTGGGCGCCGCGACGACGGCGCCTACCGGGCGGTCCCGGTGCCGCGTCGGCGCTCGAGCCGCCAGTTTCTCGAGCTGACGGTCGCGGGCAGCTTCGCCGAGGTCTATCTCGCCAAGGCGGGACACGACCGGCCGATCGGGATCAACCTGCTCGAGAAGATCCAGATCCCAACGCTTCCGACCCTGTACGGGGCGATGCTCGCAGGGGTCGACTGGGTGCTGATGGGAGCCGGGATCCCGAGCCGGATTCCGCGTGCGCTCGACGAGCTGGCGCACTCATGCCCGGTGGCGCTGCCGCTCACGGTCGCCGGCGCGACCGCGGCCGACCAGTACGAGATCGCATTCGACCCACAGTCATTCGCGGGGACGCCCAACCTGCTCGCGCGGCCGCGGTTCATTGCGGTGGTCGGCTCGCACGTGCTCGCGGCCCACCTCGCGCGCGGCGACGATGGCGGAGCTCCGGATGGCTTCGTGGTCGAGCGTCCGATCGCAGGGGGTCACAACGCGCCGCCGCGAGGTCCGCTGCGGTTGAGTGCCGAGCGCGAGCCGATCTACGGCCCGCGGGACGAGGTCGACACCGGACGCATGCGCCAGCTTGGCATCCCGTTCTGGCTCGCCGGCGGCTGTGGCCACCCGACGGCACTGCGCGAAGCGCTGGACGAAGGGGCCGCCGGCGTGCAGGTCGGCACCGCCTTCGCGCTGTGCGAGGAGTCGGGGCTCGCCCCCCAGCTGAAGCACGCCGCGCGGGAGTCCGCGGCGCTCGGCCGTCTGGCAGTCCGCACCGAGCCGTTCGCGTCGCCGACCGGGTATCCGTTCAAGGTCGCCGCGGTGCCCGGCACCGTCGCCGACCCCGACGTCTACGGACGCCGGCGCCGCACGTGCGACCTCGGCTACCTGGCGACCCCGTACCGCAAGCCGGCTGGCCAGGTCGGCTACCGCTGCCCGGCCGAGCCGGTCGAGGACTACCACGCGAAGGGCGGAGACCCGGCCGACACCGACGGCCGCCTCTGTCTGTGCAACGGCCTAGCCGCCGCGGTCGGGCTGGCCCAGCGCCGATCGGACGGCGGCGAGGAACCGCCGCTCGTGACGCTGGGCGACGATGCCCGTGCCGTCGTCGCTGCGCTGGCGCCGGACGGCCGGCCCTACCGCGCCGCCGATGTCGTGCGCTATCTCCTCGGCTGCGGCTGAATCGCGTTCCCGGGCAAGCCGCTCACCGTCTGGTGCGGCCGGCTCCCTGGGCGCTCGGGGTCAGCCCCAGTGCTGTCAACAGGACGGTTGCGCCGGTCTTCTCGGCCGCCGTGGAGCTCGCGTCGAACTGGGCGACGAGCCGATCGATCGCCGTGATCACAGCTGCGTCGCTGGGCGTCGCGTAGCGAGACAGCAACGCCAGGAAGCTCTCGAACCGCGCCTTCAACACGGCTGAGTACCGCAGGTACGAATTCAGAAACGCAAGGCTTCCGGCCGGAGCGGTCAGCGGGCGGTGGGTCAGCGCGCGTGCGTCGGCGCACAGGGCGCTCGGCGCCAGCGCCAGCATCCTGCCCTCGGCCTGCAGCAATCCTTCGACGACCAGCGCCGGCGCGGGCTGGGACCAGCTGAGCGCGCCCAGCTGCGCCGACAGCTGCGCGAACGGCGCATTGGCTTCGGACAGGTACTCGAGCGTCAGGTCGGCGCCGAGCTCTTCGCCGAGATCGGACAGCGCCAGCTGATCGACCTCGGTCGTGGGCAGCGTCGCCACGGTCGCGAGCGCTCCGGCACAGCGGGCCTTGATCACGGCGGCGAACGCCAGCGCCCGTTGCTGTCCGGCCGACTCGCCGTTGACGAGCGCGACCAGGTACGACTGGTAGTCGGTCAGCGCCGCCCGGCCTGAGATCGCGTCGGTCCGTGCGCCGCTCCCGGTCGTGGTGGTGCCGGTCGTGGTGGTATCGGTGGGGGTGGTCGCCGCCTGAGCGGCCGCTGGCACGGCCAGGCCAGGCACCGCCATCGCGACCGCGACGCCACCCAGCGCCACGCAGCAGCCGGCGAGAGCGACTCCGATTCCGAGGAGGACGGCACCGGCTGCCGCCCGGGCAGAGAGGGAACGGGCGCGACAGCGCATCTTCACGTCACAGATCACGGTAGCGCGTCGGTGCCGAGACCCGGAATTCGCGTCCTCCGGCTGCGAACATCATGGCGATGGACCTTCCGAGAGCCGCCGATCCCGACGATGCGCTGGCGCAGACGACTCGTGCGCGGCTGTTCGCGCTGCTCGGCGAGTTGCGACGGCCTGTCGGTACCGCCGAGCTGGCCGAGCGTCTCGAGCTGCATCCGAACGGCGTGCGGCTCCATCTCGAGCGTCTCGAGGCAGCCAACCTGGTGGAACGCACGCGCGAAAGGGGGCACCGCGGCCGCCCGCCCGACTTCTGGACGATCGCCCCCGGAGCGCTTCCCGGCGGCCAGCCGCCGCGCGCCTACCACGACCTCGGTCGCTGGCTTGCTCGCGCGCTGCACCGGCGGGGTGGGTTGCGCGGGATCGAGTCGACCGGCCGCGAGATCGGGCACGAGCTCGCACCGAAGCAGCCGAGCGCCGGTTGCGCTGGGCTGCGGTCCGCGCTGTCCGCGCTGGGCTTCCAGCCGGTCGTCGAGCAGCGCGGTGGGGACCGGGTCACGGTTCACCTCGGCAACTGCCCGTATCGGGACGCCGTGCGCGAGAACCAGCCCGCGGTGTGTGCCCTGCACAAGGGGATCACGCAAGGCCTGCTGGACGAGCTCGCTCCTGGCGCCATGTTGGCCGCCTGGCACGCCCGCGACCCGGAGCAGGCGGGCTGCGAGATCGAGATCGAGGGCCTTGCGACGGAATGACGTCCGGGGAGTCAGCGTACGATCCGGCGAAGCCGTTCAGCGGTCCGGTGCCCGGGCGCGCCCGCAGGCGTTCGCAGGCGCTGGCGCCGTTCTCACGCGAGCACCATCAGGCATTGAGAGAGGCGATCGAGCTCAAGCGCGCTCGGCAGGAGAGCGCGGACGCGGTCTGGCAACGGTTCATGCAGTTCTGGGAGCAGGAGGGGAGACCCCACTTCGTCGAGGAGGAGGCGGTGCTGCTGCCGGCATATGCACGCGCCGCCGACCCGAACCACCCAGCCGTCGTCAGGGCGATGCTCGAGCACATCCTGATCCGTGCCCGGATCGCCGCGATCGGCGAGCAACAGCAACCGGTCGTCGACGACCTGCGCGAGCTGGGCGCCTGGCTCGACCTGCACGTCCGCCACGAGGAGCGGGTGCTGTTCCCGCTGATCGAGGATGCGACCGGGTGGACGGTCGCGTGAATCCGCCCTGCGCGAACGGTGCCGCGGCGTTCGCTGTGCCGTTCGCCGGGTAGGCGGTCCTGATCGACGACCAACCGAGTCCGTCAGGCGTGCGAAGCTTCCTGAAGGCCCATCGGCGGTCTCTGCTGACGCTGCTCGCGATCGGCTTGGTGGTGGTGTTCCTGTTCGCCGTCCTGCCGCAGCTGGCCGGGTTCGGCAAGAGCCTTCACCGGCTCCGATACGGGAACAAGAGCTGGCTGGCGCTGGGACTGCTGCTCGAGAGCCTGTCGCTGACCGGCTACATGGCGCTCCTGCGGATCGTGTTCTCCTGCACGGAGGTGAGGATCGGGTGGCGGGCGAGCTACGAGGTCACGCTGGCGGGTGCGGTCGCCACCAAGCTGCTCGCCGCCGGTGGCGCCGGCGGCGTGGCGCTGACGGTGTGGGCCATGCGGGCCGCCGGACTACGTTCGCGCGAGGTCGCGCGACGAATGGCGGCCTTCGAGGTCCTTCAATACGGGGTGTTCATGTCCGCCCTGGTTGTGTTCGGCTTCGGCCTCGCAGTGGGCGTGTTCAGCGGCCGGGCACCGTTTGGCCTGACCGTCCTGCCGGCCGCGTTCGCAGCCGGCGTGATCGCGCTCGTGCTGGCCATGCTGGTGGTGGCCGATCGCGCCGAGCGGTGGCTGTCGGCGCTCGCCCAGCACGCCTGGAAGCGGCTGTTCAGCCGGCTGGCGACGGCGCCGCGCACACTTCACGAAGGTGTCGCGACGGCGGTCGAGATCGCCCGCCACCCGCGTGCCGGTCTCGCCGGGGCCGTCGCGTACTGGGCCTTCGACATCGCCACGCTCTGGTCCGGCTTCCGCGCCTTCGGTGCAGCGCCTCCGATCGCGGTGCTCGTGGTCGGCTACTTCGTCGGTCAGCTGGCCAACGCGATCCCACTCCCGGGTGGGGTCGGCGGCGTCGAAGGCGGCATGATCGGCTCGTTCATCGCCTTCGGGCAGAGCGGGAGCGTGGCCGTGCTGGCCGTGCTCGCCTATCGAGTGATCTCCTTCTGGCTGCCGATCCTGCCGGGTTCGATCGCGTACATCCAGCTGCGGCGAAGGGTCGGCCGTTGGCAGCACTCGCAGGACGAATCCTCCGGCGAGCCCCCGCCCGCGGACCCGACGCGCCCGGCAGGATTTGAACCTGCGACCTTTCGCTCCGGAGACCGCGACAACCGCCTGCGACTAGGCCCGGACCCCTAGTCCCGGGTTCCGCAGCTAATTTGACGTGATATGTAGCGAAAAGCGGCTTGGAGCAGGGCTTTTGTGTGACCGAACGGGTGTTCGGCGTGTATCTAGGCGGGAGGGCCGCG
>DAHUYL010000051.1 GCA_027315255.1 Solirubrobacterales bacterium
CCACCAGGCTCTGGGACGCGCCGCCGTCGAGCCCCAGGCCGATGTTGACGCACGCCAACAGGAAGTAGGCGGACTCCGCGGCGACGACGAGGTCGGCGGCCAGCGCCAGCGAGCAGCCGATCCCCACCGCGGGCCCGTTGACGGCCGCGATCACGGGCTTGCGCAGCTCGCGAACGCGCAGCACCAGCGGGTGGTAGAGCTCGCGCAGCTCGGTCCGCAGATCGAGGGAGCTGCCGTCGGCCCGCTGGAGGCCCTCTCGCAGATCGGCGCCGGAGGAGAATGCGCGCCCGGCGCCCGTGATCACCACGGCGCGGATGTCGTCGTCGCCGGCAACGAACTCGAGCGCGCCGATCAGTTCGCGGCCGAGGGCCGGCGTCCACGCGTTCAGCGCCTGCGGCCGGTTCAGCGTCAGCCAGCCGACGCGTTCGCTGACGCGCAGGTCGATCGTCTCGAGTGTCGGGGTCGCCACGGCGGTGCTCCTCTCCCGGAACGGGACAATACCGCCGATGGACCTATCGGCGAACACGCTCATGCGGCCGCTCGGCCGCCTCGGCACCGCTGCCCAGAACGCGCTCGAGGTCGCTCGCTTCGGCGGACTGGCGACCGAGGCGCAGCCCGCTCCGCACCGCGTCGTGTCGGAGCAGCGCATGTTCCGCCTCCGCCACTACTTCGACGCGAGCCCGGGCCAAGCCGCCCCGCCCGTCCTGCTCGTACCGCCACTGATGCTCGCTGCCGAGATCTACGACGTGGCGCCCCAGACGAGCGCGGTCACGACGCTCCGCGACCACGGCGCCGACCCGTGGGTGGTGGACTTCGGGGCGCCGGAGCGGGAGGAGGGCGGCCTCGAGCGTGACCTCGCCGACCACGTGCTCGCGGTCTCCGACGCGGTCGATCAGGTCCGTGAGCTGACGGGCCGCGACGTTCACCTCGCCGGCTACTCGCAGGGCGGCATGTTCTGCTATCAGGCGGCTGCGTACCGCCGCAGCGCCGGGCTCGGCTCGCTGATCACCTTCGGGAGCTCGGTCGACTCGCGTGGCGCGATGCCGTTCGGGGTCCCCGAGAAGCTCGCGATCGGTGCCGTCGGCGTGCTGGCCGAGCGGGTGCTGCGTGAGTGGGCGCTGCCGGCCTGGGCCAGCCGGGCCGTGTTCCGGGCGCTCGACCCGGTCAAGTCGGTCCGCAACCAGATCGACTTCATCCTGCGCCTGCACGACCGTGACGCGCTGCTCCCGCGCGAGGGTCAGCGGCGGTTCCTCGAGGGCGAGGGCTGGGTGGCATGGCCGGGTCCGGCAATGGCCGACTTCCTGACGCTGTTCGTCGCCCACAACCGCTTGCTGCAGGGCGGCTTCGCGGTCGACAACCGGCTTCTGACCCTCGCCGACATCACGTGCCCGATCCTGTCGGTCGTCGGAACGATCGACCAGATCGCGCCGGTGGCCGGCGTTCGCGCGATCCGCCAGGCCGTCCCCGAGGCGGACGTGTTCGAGCTGGCGCTCGCCGCGGGCCACTTCGGGCTGGTCGTCGGCACGACGGCGGATGCCGTCACCTGGCCGGCGGCGGCGGGATGGGCGCGCTGGCGCGCGGGCCTCGGCGAGGCTCCCGCCGGCGTCCACCCGGTCCTGGCCGAGCCGGGCGCCACCGAGCACGGCACCGGCGCTGCGTCGAGCGCCGAGCGACTGCCCGAGGTCTCGAGCAGGCTCGGCTACGGGCTCGAGCTCGCCGGGGGCGTCAGCGGGCAGATCGGGCGCGCGGCGCTGCGAACGGCGCGACGCAGCGTCTCGGCGACGCGCGAGCTCGCGCGCGAGGCGGCCGGCCAGGTCCCGCGGCTGGCGCGACTCGAGCAGATCCAGCCGAGCACGCGGATCTCGCTCGGCGGGCTGTTCGAGGAGCGGCGCCGGAGCGGCGGCAGCGACGACCTGTTCCTGTACGAGGACCGCGCCTACAGCGCGCGTGAGTTCAACGCGCGGATCGACAACGTCGTGCGCGGGCTGATCTCGATCGGCGTCCGGCACGGCGAACACGTCGGCGTGCTGATGGGACCGCGCCCGTCGGCGCTGGCGCTGGCGGTCGCGCTCAACCGGCTCGGGGCGGTCGCAGTGATGCTGCGGCCGGACGGGGACGCGGCGCGGGAGGCGGCACTGGGCCAGGTGCGGCGGATCATCGCCGACCCGGAGCGCGCGGCGCTCGCCACCGCTCTCGACGAGGTTCAGGCGTTCGTGCTCGGCGGCGGCAGCGCGCGACGCGATTTCGGCGTTCCACAGGCGACCGACCTCGAGCGGATCGACCCACGCGAGGTCACCCTGCCGAGCTGGTACCGGCCGGATCCCGGCCGGGCGTCGGAGCTCGCGTTCATGACGTTCGCCGGCGAGGGCGCAGGCACCCGCGTCAGCCGCATCACCAACGGCCGCTGGGCGCTGAGCGCGTTCGGAACGGCCTCCTCGGCGGCGCTGTCGCGCGCAGACACCGTCTACAGCCTGACGCCGCTGTATCACCCGTCGGCACTGATGATGAGCGTCGGCGGCGCGATCGCCGGCGGCGCGCGGCTGGCGATGGCGACGAGCTTCGAGCCGGCCACGTTCTGGTCGGAGGCTCGACGCTACGGGGTGACGGTGGCCTCCTACACCTGGACGATGCTGCGCGAGCTGGTGGCGGCGCCACCGCAACCCGGCGAGCGCGGCCACAACGTGCGGCTGTTCATCGGCTCCGGCATGCCTGTCGGGCTGTGGCGCCGGGTCCAGCAGCGCTTCCGTCCCGCCCGGGTGCTCGAGTTCTACGCGGCCACCGAGGCCGGCGCGATCCTCGTCAACGTGAGCGGCGCGAAGCTCGGCTCGATGGGGCGGCCGCTGCCCGGCAGCGCCGAGGTGCGGCTTGCCCGCTACGACGTCGAGGCGGGGCGGTACGTGCTCGGCCGCGACGGGTTCGCCCGGCAGTGCGGGCCGGGCGAGGTCGGGATGCTGCTCGCTCGCTCGCGTCCGGGCCACGACACCGGCGGGCTGCTGCTGCGCGGGGTGTTCTCGCGCGGCGACGCGTGGCTGGAGGTCGGGGATCTGTTCCGTCGCGATGCCGACGGCGACTGGTGGCGCGTCGACAACCTCGGCGACGTGATCCACGCCGCCGCCGGTCCCGTGTTCACGGGCCCGATCCGGGATGCGCTCGGAGGCCTGCCGGCGATCGACCTGGCGGTCGCATATGGCGTGCGCGCAGCGGGCGCCGAGCGGCCGATCGCGGTCGCGGCGGTGACGCTCCAGCCCGACGCGCGGCTGGCTCCGCGCGACCTGACGGCGGCGATGCGCTCGCTGCCGCCGCACGAGCGGCCACAGGTGATCAGGGTCGTCGATCGGATCACGGTCACCACCTGGTACCGGCCGGTCGCAGGGGAGCTCCGCGAGGAGGGGATCCCCGAGCCCGGGGAGAGGCTTCCGGCGTGGTACCTCGATCGGGCGCGAGGCGGCTACCGGGCGCTGAGCTCCGCTGCGCACCGGCGCTTGACGGAGGCTGCGTCCCGCCCGCCGGCCGGGATGCCGGCAGGCGGGGTTGGCAGCTGATCAGCAGTGCTTCGTCGGGTTGATCGGCGGCCTGGGTGCGGGTCACGGTCGGGTGTGGGCGGCGTGATGACCGATGGGTCTGCAGGGCGCCGGTGTCCCGTGATGGCGGGGCGGTCGCACGGTGTGGCAGGGTGCGGGTGGGTCCGGAGGCTCCCGCGGAAACGGCATAAGCTCGACAGCATCGAGGTTTGTGGTTGGGGTGGTGCGGATCGGCTGCGTATGGGGGTGTGGGTGCGCAGGGTGTGGTCGCGGGGCCGGTGCTGGCGCGGTTATGCCTGCCGGCGGCCGGGAGCCCGCGTCGCGAGCCCGCGTCGCGAGCCCGCCGAGCTCGTCGACGCCACCAAGCGCCCGCACCGCATCGCATTGCGCCACGCCACCCAGCCGGGCCCTTGCCCGTCTGCGGGCCGCGAGCGCTCCGCCTGACGGGGCGCTGTCAGTTCTCGGCGAGCGCGAGCACGCGGCGGGCGCTCTCGACGTGGAGGTTCTCGACCATCCGCCCGTCGACGGTGGCGACCCCCTGCCCAGCCGCCTCGGCGGCGGTGAACGCCTCGATCACCCGGCGTGCGTACGCGACCTCGTCGTCCGTGGGCGAGAAGGCGCGGTTGCAGGGCTCGACCTGGCTCGGGTGGATCAGCGTCTTGCCGTCGAAGCCGAGCGTCCGCGCCTGCCGGCACTCGTGAGTGAAGCCCTCGAGGTCGCGGACGTCGTTGTAGACGCCGTCGACGATCGCGCGACCCGCCGCACGCGCTGCCAGCAGGCACCCGGCCAGCGCATGGAGCAGCGGCTCACGGCCGGGCACGAGCTCGGCTCGCAGCTCCTTCGCAAGGTCGTTGGTACCCATCACGAGCACCGTCAGGCGCCGGGTCGCGGAGGCGATCTCGAGCGCGTGCAGGATCGCGCCGGGAGTCTCGAGCATCGCCCAGATGCTGGTCGAGGCAGGGGCTCCGGCGTCGTCGAGCGCGCGCTCGATCGCCTCGACGTCGGCGCCCGAGCCGACCTTCGGGACGAGCACGGCCGGCGGACCGGCCCGGGCTGCCGCGCGCAGGTCGTCGCCGTGCCAGTCCGTGCCGATCCCGTTGACCCGGATCGCGACGGTTCTGGACGCGAACCCCCCGGCCTGGACGATCGCGCACACGCGGTCGCGCGCCTCGGGCTTCGCCACCGGCGCGACGGAATCCTCGAGGTCGAGGATCAGCGCATCGGCGGCGAGTCCCTGGGCCTTCTCGAGCGCTCGCTCGTTCGCGCCCGGGATGTACAGGACCGAGCGCAGGCGCGTCAACGCGTCACCCATGCCTCTGGATCCTCGGCGAGCCGTTCGATCGGCTTCGGCAGGCGTCCTGTGGCGACGTCCGCAACGGTCACGTGCTCGACCACCTTGCGCAGGTTCGCCCGGACCGCGATCCAGACCCGCGGCAGCGCTGCGGAGGCGCCCGGGTACGCGGACTCCTCGGGCGGCCCGCCCCGGACGCTGGCAAGCGGTCCGTCGACCGCCCGGATGACGTCGGCGACGGTGATCTGCTCGGCCGGCTTCGCCAGCCGGAAGCCGCCGTCGGCGCCGCGCTGCGAGCGCACGATCCCACCGTGGCGCAGCTCCCCGAGGATGTTCTCCAGGAAGTTCAGTGGGATCTGCTGGGCAGTCGCGATCCGCTCGGCCTTGACCGGCCGCTGGTCGCTCGTCGCGGCCAGCTCGACGACCGCCCGCACGGCATAGTCAGCCTTTGCCGAGATCCGCATCGCCGGATCTTATGCGGCAGCTGTCGGCCGGCCGGATCAGAAGCCGTACGCGGCCTTCAGCTGCTCGTCGCGCTCGGCCAGCAGCTGCGCCAGCGAGACGATCACCTGACACTGCTTCCAGGTGGCGTCGTCCTGCATCTTGCCGTCGATCATGTGGACGCCGCGGCCGTCGGGGATCGCCTCGAGCACGCGCTTGGCGAACGCCACCTCGTCGGGGTCGGGGCTGAACACGCGCTTGGCGATCTCGATCTGGACGGGATGCAGCGACCACGCGCCGACGCACCCGAGCAGGTACGCGGCGCGGAATTGGGTCTCGCATCCCTCGACGTCGCGGATGTCGCCGTACGGCCCGTAGAACGGGAGGATTCCCGCCGCGGCGCAGGCGTCGACCATCCGCGCGATCGTGTAATGCCACGGGTCCTGCTGGGCGGTCGCGCGGGGGCCGGCCGCGTCGGGCTCCGCTGCCTGCGCGGGATCGTCGATCACCCGGTAGCCGGGGTGGCCGCCACCGACCCGGGTCGTCTTCATCCGGCGCGAGGCGGCAAGGTCGGCCGGCCCGAGGCTCATCCCCTGCATGCGCGGGCTGGCCGTCGCGATCTCCTCGACGTTGGCGACTCCGAGCGCGGTCTCGAGGATCGCGTGCACCAGGATCGGTCGTTCGAGCCCGGCCTTCGCCTCGAGCTGCGCCAGCAGCCGGTCGACGTAGTGGATGTCCCACGGTCCCTCGACCTTCGGCACCATCACGACATCGAGCCGGTGCCCGATCTCGCGCACGATCGTCGTCAGGTCGTCGAGCACCGACGGCGACTCGAGGCTGTTGACGCGAGTCCACAGCTGCGTGGCGCCGAGCTCGATCTCGCGACCGACCCGGACGAGTCCGTCGCGCGCGGCCAGCTTCTTGTCGACCGGGACGGCGTCCTCGAGGTTGCCGAGCAGGATGTCGACGGTCGGTGCGATATCGGGCACCTTGGCGACCATCTTCTCGTTGGAGAAGTCGAGGAAGTGGATCATCCTCGACGGCTTGAACGGGATCTCGGGCAGCGGCGCGGGGGCGCCGATCGCCAGCGGCTTCGTGAAGTTGCGGGGGTTTCGCACGGCGGGGCTCCTTTCGGTGGCTTGCGAATCCTGGCATCCTCCACTCGATCGCGAACGAACCAGGAGTGCTCGATGTCCCCTGCTGAGACCGATCAGGCCACTCGCGAGGCGAGCGGCGCCCACCCGTACGGACGCTATCTGGAGGAGTTCGAGATCGGCGCCGTCTACAAGCACTGGCCGGCGAAGACCGTGACGGAGGCCGACGACCACCTGTTCTGCCTGCTCACTATGAACCACCATCCGCTGCACATCAACGACGTGTACGCGGCGAGCTCGCAGCAGGGGCGCAACGTCGTGGTCGGTCCCTACGTGTACTCGCTCGCGCTCGGGATGAGCGTCTCGGACATCTCGGGCAAGGCGATCGCCAACCTCGCAACCGAGGAGTTGAGCCACCCGAGCCCCGTCTTCCACGGCGACACGCTGTATGCCGAGACCGAGGTGCTCGAGGTGCGCCCGTCGCGAACCAAGCCGGACCGCGGCACGGTCAGGGTCCACACTCGTGTTCACAACCAGGAGGGCACGCTCGTCGCCGAGTTCAAGCGGCTCGTGCTCGTCCCGCGGCGCGAGCCCGGCGCCGCGTGAGTCCGTGTCAATTACTGACGCAGCGCGCGATTCTCCCCGGTCCGGGTAACGTCCCTGAAACGTTTCGCGTCCAAGGAGCACTGACACCACCATGTCCCACATCGCTGCGCGCCCCCAGGCGACGACCAACCACGCAAAGCTCAAAGCCTGGGTCAAGGAGATCGCCGAGCTCGCTGCGCCCGACGAGGTCCACTGGTGCGACGGATCGGCCGAGGAGTACGACTGGCTCGCCGGGCGGCTCGTCGAGGCGGGGACGTTTCAGCGGTTGTCGGACGCGAAGCGGCCGAACTCCTACCTGGCGCTGAGCGATCCGAGCGACGTCGCGCGCGTCGAGGACCGGACCTTCATCTGCTCCGAGCGCGAGTCCGATGCGGGCCCGACGAACAACTGGGCGCAGCCGGCCGAGATGCGCCGGGCGCTGGCAGGGCTGTTCGCCGGAGCGATGCGCGGCCGCACGATGTACGTCGTGCCGTTCAGCATGGGGCCGCTCGGATCCTCGATCTCCTACATCGGCGTGCAGCTGACCGATTCCGCATACGTGGCGGCGTCGATGCGGATCATGACCCGGATGGGCCAGGCCGCGCTGGACGTGCTCGGCGCCGACGGCGCCTACGTCCCGTGCGTGCACTCGGTCGGCGTTCCACTCGCGGAGGGCGTCCAGGACGTCCCGTGGCCGTGCAATGCCGACAACAAGTACATCGTCCACTTCCCGGAGACGCGCGAGATCTGGTCGTTCGGCTCGGGCTACGGCGGCAACGCGCTGCTGGGCAAGAAGTGCTTCGCGCTGCGGATCGCCTCGGTGATGGCGCGCGACGAGGGCTGGCTGGCGGAGCACATGCTGATCCTGAAGGTCACCTCGCCCGAGGGGGCGGTCAAGTACCTGACCGGGGCGTTCCCCAGCGCGTGCGGCAAGACCAACCTGTCGATGCTGATCCCGACGCTGCCCGGGTGGAAGGTCGAGACGATCGGCGACGACATCGCCTGGATGAAGTTCGGCGCCGACGGGCGGCTGTACGCGGTCAACCCCGAGTACGGGTTCTTCGGGGTCGCGCCCGGGACCGGTGCGCTGACCAACCCGAACGCGATCGACACGATCGGTGCCAACAGCATCTTCACCAATTGCGCGCTGACCGACGACGGCGATGCATGGTGGGAGGGACTGACCGGCGAGCCGCCGGCGCACGCGATCGACTGGAAGGGGCGTGACTGGACGCCCGCCTCCGATCATCCCGCGGCGCATCCGAACGCGAGGTTCACCGCCCCCGCCGGCCAGTGCCCGAGCATCGCTCCCGAGTGGGAGGACCCGGCCGGAGTGCCGATCGAGGCGATGCTGTTCGGCGGTCGCCGGGCGACGGTCGTGCCGCTGATCCACGAGGCGCGCGACTGGTCGCACGGGGTGTTCCTCGGCTCGATCATGTCCTCGGAGACGACCGCGGCGGCGGCGGGGCAGATCGGGACGCTGCGCTGGGACCCGATGGCGATGCTGCCGTTCTGCGGCTACCACATGGCGGACTACTGGGCCCACTGGCTTGCGGTCGGCCGGCGTCCGGGTGCGAAGCTGCCGCGGATCTTCTACGTCAACTGGTTCCGCAAGGGCGACGACGGCAAGTTCCTGTGGCCGGGGTACGGCGAGAACTCGCGCGTGCTCGCCTGGATCTTCCGCCGCTGCGAAGGTAGTGCCGCTGCGACGCAGACGGCGATCGGGCTGCTGCCGCCGATCGGCGAGGGCGGCATCGACACCTCCGGGCTCGAGGTGGGCGAGTCGGCGATGGCGGAGCTGCTCGCCGTCGACACCGCGGGCTGGCGCCAGCAGTTGCCGCAGATGCGCGAGCATTACGCCCGCTTCGGCGACAAGCTGCCGACCGAGCTGCGGGCCCAGCTGGAGGGGCTCGAGGACCGGCTGCGGAGCTGAGCGCGCTCGCGTTCGTCCCCTCCGACGGCGCCCTGCTCGCGCTGCAGGCGGCGGTGGTGGCGGCGCCCCGCGCCGCCGACCCCGCCTGGGCGGCTCGCCTGCGGCGCCTGCGGGGGCGCGGCTGGGCGCTCGTCCCGATCGGCTCGATCCTCGGCGTCATCTTCCTGATCCGCTACACGCCGAGCAGCGCGAACTGGCTCACCTATCTCGCGCTCGTCGCGGTGCCGCTGCTCGCCGCGGCCGCGCTCGGCTGGGCCTCGCGCGGCGCTCGCCCGGTGTACGCGGTCGGCGCCGCCGGCCTGTTCGTGCTCGCCTGGCGGGCGCCCGGAGCGCTGACCGGCGAGGCAGCGGGGGCGATCCTCGACGGGCTCAGCTGCGTCACGCTCGGAGTGCTGCTCGCGGCCGTGACCCCGGCGGGGTGGCTGAAGGCGGGGATCGTCGCGATGGCATGTGCGGATGTCTGGCTCGTCGCCTCGGACCTCCTGCAGGCGCCGAACCAGACGCTGATCGGCGCGGCTCCCGGCGGCGGCCTGCCGCAGCTGCAGTCGGAGCAGTTCGGTTCGGTCTCGCTCGGCTACGGGGACCTGTTCGTCGCCGGGCTGCTCGGCGCGGCGCTCGCCCGGCGCCGCGGCGCTCAGTGGGCGGCCGCCGCGACGACGCTGGCAATCGCGTGCGTGTTCGACCTGCTGTTCCTCGTCGTCGACGAGCTGCCCGCGACCGTGCCGGTCGCGCTCGCGACGCTGCTGTTCGCTAGTGGGCGCCGCGGCCGGTCGACGCGGGCGGGCGCGACTCCTCGGCCAGAGACGTGATCGCGAGCGTGCCGCGCGCGGCCTCCTCGAGCACCTCGGTCGCCTCCTCGGCGGAGCGGGCGTAGAGCTCGACCAGCAGGTGCACGACGATCCGCTCCTCGTCGTGCTTGTGGAAGCGGACGTGGGTGAAGAACTCGCGGGTCCCGTGGTCGCCGAACGCGGCGTAGGAGAGGGCATCGCCGGCCTCCGGCCCGGAGCAGGTCTCGACGTCGTCGGCGTCGACCGTCACCGTGCACGAGGCGACCCACGGCGTCCCGGCGATCATCCGCTCCCAGCGATCCTCGATCGGCTCGACCCGGCCGTTGTGGAAGCCAAGGTGCGGCTGGTCGTGCATGCACTCGAGGCACTGGACGACCGCCTCCTGCATCTCGTCGACCACCTCGGCCCGCTCGCCGGTCTCCGGGTCGATTCGATGGATCCCCTCGTAGTGGACCTGGACCTCGAGGTTCTGGGACCAGCAGCGGTAGCAACGGAGCCAGCTGCGGACCTCGGTTGATCCCTCCATCGCGAGGATTTTACGATCCCGTCCCGAACGAACGTACGATGCCGACGTGTCCGCTCGCGATCCAGGGCGATGAGTCGCCGGGGGCGCCCGGCGATCGGGGTCGTCCTGGCGGGTGGCCAGGGCCGGCGGATGGGCGGCTCGAAGCTGGCGCTGGCGCTCCGCGGGCGGCCGCTGATCAGCTATCCGCTGGAGGCTCTGCGGATCGCGCTGGGCGACATCGCCGTGATCGCGAAGCCGGACACCGCGCTGCCCGACCTGCCTGGCGCGATGGTCTGGATCGAGCCGCAGGAGCCACGCCACCCGCTGCTCGGGGTCGTCGAGGCGCTGGCGCTCGCGGGCGGCCGGCCGATCGTGACCTGTCCCGCCGACATGCCGTTCGTCACACCGGCCCTGATCTCGCGCCTCGCGCAGCGGAGGCCGGACGGGGCTCCGGCGGTGATCGCCAGCCATCGCGGCCACACGCAGCCGCTGCTCGGGTGCTTCCAGCCGCAGGCCGCGGTGCTGCTCGCCGACGACGCCCGCCGGGGCGAGGTCCGCGCCCGGCAGGCGATCGCGGCGATCGGCCCGCGGCTGGTCGAGGTGGACGACGAGCTCGAGCTGTTCAACGTGAACTCGCCCGAGGACCTGCTGGTCGCCGCCGGGATGCTGGCCCGCGCGAACCTGGCCACCAGGGCGCCATCGCCGTAAGGCCGCCCGGACAGGCTCAGCCGCGCATCATCGGCCCGTAGCCGGGGCGCAGGCCGTCCGCGGGTCCCGCGCCGCCGGCCCGTGGACACGTGGTGTTGACGAACGTGTCGAGCCGGTCCTTGAACTGCGCCAGGATCGACGCCTTCTGGGTGGCGCTCAGAGTCGTGTTGGCGTCGAGGTTCTGCTTGATCGCCGCCGTCATCGCGCTCTCGAGCCCGGACACCGACTTACCCTGCGCGTTGGCGACCTGCGCGAGCGTCTTTCCCGACTGCAGCTGTGTCTGCAGCTGCGTCTCGCTCAGGCCGAGATAGCCGGCCGCGGCCGTGAACGGTGCCCCCCGACCGAGTGCCGCGCCACGCATGGCGCCGATCGACCCGCGGGCCATGTGGCCCGGGCCGCCGCCCATGTAACCGCCGCCCATGTAACCGCCGCCCATATAGCCCTGGCCGGCGCCGTAGGGCGATGCCGGCGTGGTCGTCGTGCTCGAGCCGCTCGCGGCGAGTGCGCCGCCGGCGCCTCCGGCGAGTGCTCCGACGACGAGCCCAACCCCGATGCTCTTTCGATTGATCCGCATTGTGCGCTCCGTTCGGTTCGTGACTTCCTACCGGTGGAGGTCTAGCGCTGGGTCGTGGAGCCGCCGTGGAGGAGGTGTGGAGACGATGTGGAGATCGCGGTCGAGCAGGCAGGCTTGGGCTCCGCCGTCACGCCCGGGGCAGCGTGACCGTGAACCTGGCGCCACCGCCCGGTCGGTTCGCAGCCTCGATCTGCCCGCCGTGCGCTCGCACGAGCTCGGCGACGACCGCGAGCCCGACGCCGCTGCCCTCCGTGTCACGGGCGGCTTCTCCGCGCCAGAACCGCTCGAACACGTGTGTCAGCTCGTCTTCGGTCAACCCCGGGCCGGTGTCCTCCACGACCAGGCGTGCGTCGCCGTTGCCCGTCGTGACCGAGACGATGACGGTTCCCGGGCTCGGGGTGAACTTGAGGGCGTTCGCGAGCAGGTTGTGGGCGACCTGCTCCATCCGCGGCTGGTCGGCGTCGATCGTCGCCGGAGCGAGCTGCGCGGTCAGCTCGAGTCCCGCCGCCTCCGCCTGCGGCCGGAGCCGCCCGACGGCGTCCTTGGCGATCGCGGCGAGGTCGATCCGGTGGCGCTCGAGCCGGAACTGCGCCGCCTGCGCGGCGGCGAGCGTCTCCACGTCCTGGACGATCCGGCCCAGTCTGAGCATCTCCTCGTGCAGCGATGCGAGTCGCTCGTGGGTCGGCTCGGCGATCCCGTCGACGAGCTCCTCGAGCTCGCCCTGGGCGATCGCGAGGGGCGTGCGCAACTCGTGCGCCACATCGGCGGCGAACGCCCGTCGCAGCGCATCCTCGCGCTCGACCGCGTCGGCCATCCGGTCGAACGCCTCGCCGAGCTCGCCGAGCTCGCCCGGCTCGTCACCGCCGCCGGCCCGGGCGCGGCGATCCCCGGCCGCGAGCGAATGTGCGGCCCGGGTCAGGCGGCGCAGCGGCCGGGTGATCCGCCCGGCGACCAGCAGCCCGATCCCGGCTGCGAGCACCGCCGCCAGCGCCCCACCCCACAGAACGGTGCGACCGAGCGCGCTGCGGACCTCTTGCTCGGCAGCCGGCGTGCCCTGCGGAAAGCGAAGCACCGCCGTGCCGACGCGCGCGCCCGACACCTCGATGCTGAACTGACGTGGCGAGCCGAGTGGCCCGGTCGCGGCGCTGCCATGCATCCCCATCATCCCGGCCCCGAGGCCGTAGCCCCCCGCCCCGAAACCGCCGGGCCCGTATCCGCCCTGCCCGAAGCCGTTGTTGATCGTGTGCCCGGCCGCGTCGAGCACCGTCAGCGAGGCGCCGCTCGTCGCCGCCAAGAGCATCGCGGAGCGCACGTCCGCCCCCTGCCAGGACCCGGCGGCGCGATACGTCTCGCCGAGCGCAGCCGACACCTCGAGACCGGTCGTGGTGTCACGCGAGCGGACCAGATCGCTGACCTGGCTGCGCGTCTCGAGCCAGGTCGCCACGCCGAGCACCCCGACCGCCAGCAGCGCGACCGACACGAACGCGACGGCGAGCCGCCTAGCCATCGCGTCGCAGTCCGAGCCGGTAGCCGCCGCCGAGCACCGTCTCGATGATCCGCGGCGTGCGCGGATCGAGCTCGAGCTTGCGTCGCAGGTTCTTCACGTGCGAGTCGACCGTGCGCTCGTAGCCCTCGAACTCGTAACCGCGGACCCGGTTGATCAGCTCCGCCCGCGAGAACACCCGGCCCGGCGTCGTGGCGAGCGCCGCAAGGATGCCCCACTCGGTCGGCGTCAGCGTCACCACGCCGCCCCGGACGCTGGCGTGCCGGCGGGACTCGTCGATCGCCAGCTCGCCCTCACCGAACGTCACCAGATCCTCCTCGCCTGCACGCGTGTCGCCACGGCCCCGCCGGACGATCGCCTGCGCGCGCAGAACCAGCTCGCGCGGGCTGAACGGCTTGGTCACGTAGTCGTCGGCTCCCAGCTCGAGCCCGCGGATCCGCTCCTCTTCGGACGCCCGCGCGGTCAGTACGAGGATCGGCACATCGCCAACGGCGCGCACCTCGCGCATCACCTCCTCGCCCGAGACGTCCGGCAGCCCCAGATCGAGCACGATCAAGGCGAGCGCCCGCTCGCGCGCGAGGCCGATCGCCTCGGCGCCCGAACCGGTCGAGTAGACCGCGAACCCGGCGCGCTCCAGGTAGGCGCGCAGCAGCTCACGGAGCTTGCGCTCATCCTCGACCACGAGCACGCTCCGGGCCATCCCAGCGACGCTACACGTGCATCTCGAGATCCGCGTCCGTAGTCGCGGCGGACCGTACGGCCCGGCTCAGCCGCCGATCGCGCTCATCGTCCGGTCCGGCTGGACGAACCCCGGTTCGCCGATCCGGTGCTTGAGCTCCTTGCGCCAGACAGCGCGGCGGATGATCTCGTCCAGCTCGGCGTCGCTCGCGCGCTCGCGCAGCGGCGTGCGCAGGTCGGTCTCGCGCAGCGAGAACAGGCAGGTCCGCAGGTGGCCGTCGGCGGTCAGGCGGATCCGGTTGCAGTCGGAGCAGAACGGCTCGGACACCGGGTTGATGAAGCCGATCCGGCCGCGGCCGTCGGCGAACCGGTACACCCGCGCGGTGGCGCTCGGCTCGCGTGGCTCGGGGTCGAGCGGATGCACGGCGTGGACGAGCGCGTGCAGCTCGGCGCCGGTCAGGACCTGCTCCTGACTCCACTCGTGGCTGCCGTCGAGCGGCATGAACTCGATGAACCGCACCTCGTACGCCGTCTCGCGGGCGAGCTCGACGAACGCAGGCACCTCGTCCTCGGTGAAGCCGCGGAGCGCCACCGCGTTGATCTTGATCGGGTGCGCGTCGGGGTGGCGGGCGAGCTCCTCGAGCCCGCGCAGCACCTGGGCGAGTGCGTCGCGGCGGGTGAGTCTGTAGAAGCGGTCGCGCTGGAGCGAGTCGACCGACACGTTGAAGCGCGCGATTCCCGCCTCCACGAGCGCCGTCGCGTCGCGCTCGAGCAGGAACCCGTTGGTCGTGATCGAGACCTCGCGAACGTCGCCGAGCGAGGTCAGCATCGCGACGAGCCGCGGCAGGTCGCGGCGGATCAGCGGCTCGCCGCCCGTCAGACGGACATCATGGACCCCCATTGCGGCCAGCACCCCGACGACCCGCGCGATCTCCTCGTAGGTGAGGATCTGCTCGCGCTCGAGCCAGGGGATCCCCTCGGCGGGCATGCAGTACTGGCAGCGGAAGTTGCAGCGGTCGGTGACCGACACGCGCAGGTCCTGGATCGCGCGCCCGTGCCCGTCGGTCAGCTGCTCCATCGCACAAGCGTACCCGGGCCGCCGCGATCCCTTGGCAGGACGCTGGGCGCCTCAGCGCGGCTCGGGGGTGAGCAGGCCGCGGTTGAACCCCTCCGCGACCGCGGCCGCACGGTCGGACACGCCCAGCTTCGAGTAGATGTGGATCAGGTGGGTCTTCACGGTCGCCTGGCTGATGAACAGCTTGGCGGCGGCCTCGCGATTGCTGGCGCCACCCGCGATCAGCGCGAGCACCTCGAGCTCGCGGTCGCTGAGCGTGTCCTCCGCGGGTGCCCGGACCCGAGCGATCAGGCGCGAGGCAACCGAGGGCGACAGGATCGACTCGCCGCGTGCAGCGGCGCGGACGGCGCGAATCAGCTCGTCGCGCGGCGCGTCCTTCAGCAGGTAGCCAGTCGCTCCGGCTTCGAGTGCGGGACGCACGTCGCTGTCGGAGTCATACGTGGTCAGGACCAGGACGCGTGCTGACGCGCCCGCATCGGTGAGTGCGCGGATCGCCTGGACGCCGTCGAGCTCGGGCATCCTCAGGTCCATCAGGATCACGTCCGGCTTGAGCGCTCGCGCGCGCCGGACCGCGTCCGCGCCGTTGGCGGCCTCGGCGACCACCTCGAAGGTGGGGTCGGCGCTGAACATCCCGATCAGGCCGTCGCGCACGACCGGGTGATCGTCGGCGATCAGCAGCCGGATCGGCCGGCTCATGCGGCACGCCCGATCGGATGTGGCGCGGGCGGGTGCGAGCTCGTCTCGGCGCCGACGATCGGAACGCTCGCCGCGATCGTCGTGCCCGCGCCGAGGCCTGACTCGATCTCGAGGCAGCCGGCCAGCGCCTCGATCCGCTGGCGCATCGAGGTCAGACCGAAGCCTGCGCGGCGCGGGCTGGGAGAGCCTGAAACGAAGCCGATGCCGTCGTCGCGCACGTCGAGGCTGATCAGGTCGCGCATATACGAGAGCGTCAACACGACCCGGCTTGCGTGCGCGTGCTTGGCGACGTTGGCGAGCGCCTCCTGCGCGACGCGCAGCAGTGCGAGCTCGGTCTCCTCAGAGAGCGCTTGCTGCTGGCCGGTGATCGCGACCGAGACGGACACCCCCGAGCGCCCCGACCATTTGGCCGCGACGCTCCGCAGCGCGTCCGCGAGCAGCGCGTGCTCGAGCTGCGCCGGCGCCAGCGCCTGGACCGAGCGGCGCGCCTCGGCCAGGCTCTCGCGCGCGAGCTCGACGGCGGCTTCGTGATGGTGGCTCCACTCGTGCGAGCCGGCCGGGGCCTGCGACGCCGCCTCGAGCTGGGTGATGATGCCGACGAGCCCTTGCGCGAGCGTGTCATGGATCTCGCCGGCCATTCGCTGGCGCTCGTCCAGCATGCCCGCTTCGCGCGCTTGTGCCAGCAGCTGGGCGTGGAGTCCCGCGTTCTCGGCCAGCGACGCCTCGAGCTCGCTGTTGGCGGCGGTCAGCTCGTCGATGACCTCCTGACGCCGGGCATGCTCCTCCTCGCGGGTGCGGGCGAAGCGCGTCACAGCCGTGGCGGCCAGCAGGTTGATCGCGACGAACGCGATCCAGCTCAGCCAGCTCGAGCTCGAGCTCGCCGGCAGGCCACCGTGCTGAGAGGTTCCGACGACCGTCGCGACCAGCGCAAACGTGGGGAACCGCCACCTGAATCGCAGTGTCACGCCGGGCCAGAAGTAGCCGGTCCACGCGTAGAAGCCGAAGATCGGGTCGGTCAGCACGAGTGCCGCCATCAACCCGATCAGCACGCCGCAGCAGGTCAGCATCAGTCGCTCCTGCCCATGCCAGCGGCGGCGAAGCAGGACGATGATCGCCATCCAGACACCGCTCGCGCTCGCCAGCGCCGCCTCCGTGATCAGCTTGCTCGCGGATCCGTGATCGATCGCCACCGCGAGCGCGGTGGCGATCGCCAGCATCACGAACGGAAGCCCCATCAGCAGCCGGAGCTCACGCTCGTTCACGAGCGCGAACTCCACCTGCTGCCGCGTGTCCGTCATCGGTGCTTGCTGGCGCGCCACTGCCTACTCCCAGCGGAACAGCCTAGAGGCAGCCACCGAGAGCACGAGTGCGAACGCCGCGAGCACCGTCAGGTGCGACGCATGGGGCCACTGTCCGTGCATCGACTCCTGGATCGCGGCGGTCGCGGCACCGAGCGGTGTGAAGTCGCCGACGTCGCGCAGCGTGGCGGACATCTGCTGCTGCGGCACCCACAGGCCGGCGAAGAACATCAGCGGGAAGAACAGGAGCGTTCCCAGCCCCTGGGCGACCCGCGCGCTCGTCGCGAGCGACGCAACCAGCGCGCCGAGCGCGAGCATCGCGACCGCGGTCAGCGCCAGCGTCAGGGCGAACCCGAATCCCTGCGATGGCAGGGCGACGTGGAACGCGACCCTGGCGACGATCGCGATCACCGCCATCGCGCAGACGATCACCCCGATGTTGACGGTCACATCCGCTCCGAGCAGCGCCCACGGGCGCACCGGGGTGGTCGACATCCGCCGGAGGATGCCGCGCTCGCGGTAGGTCGCGAGGATCACCGGCAGCAGCGACACCGACATGATCGACATCACCATCGCCATCGTGACCGGGACGTAGACGTCGACGAGGCTCAGGCCGCCGAGTGACGTGTCGTGGCCGTCCCCTGCGAGGCCCATCGCGACCGTCAGGATCAACGGGAACAGAACCCCCCAGAACAGCGCGAGCGGCTCGCGCAGGAACAGCTTCGCCTCGGTCGCGAGCAGCTTCGTGAACGCAGCTCGCGGGGCGGCGATCGTGCGCGCTCGGGCGGTCATCTTCTTCATCTTCTAGATCCTCCTGGCTGGTTGGGTGAGCGCGACGAACGCGTCCTCGAGGCTTGCCTGCTCGACGCGCAATCGGTGCGCGACGATCCCCTGGCGCGCGAGCGCGCCGATCACGGCGCTGACGACATCGCCGGACCCGGTGACGATCACCTGATCGCGCTCGAGCTCGACGCTGTGCACACCGGGCAGCCCCTCGAGCAGCTCCGCGGGCAGCGGAGCCGACGGACGGAACCGGATCAACTGGCCTGCCACCGCGGCGTCCGCGAGGCCTGCGGGCGTGTCGAGCGCGACCACTCGGCCGGCGTCGATCAAGGCGACGCGATCGCACAGCCGCTCCGCCTCCTCCATCAGGTGGGTCACCAGCACGATCGTGACGCCGCGGTTGCGGATCCCCTCGATCAGCGCCCAGGTCTCCCGGCGCGCCTGCGGGTCGAGACCGGTCGTCAGCTCGTCGAGCACCGCGATTCGGGGATTGCCGATCAGCGCGAGCGCGATCGACAGCCGCTGCTTCTGCCCGCCTGACAGCTTGGCGAAGCGCGTCTCGCGCTTGTCGAGCAGTCCGAGCGCACCGAGCAGCTGCTCCGGGTCGGCGGCCTGCGAATAGAAGGACGCGTACAGCTCGAGCGCCTCGCCGACCTTCAGCTTGTCGGGCTGCTGGCTCTCCTGGAGCTGAATTCCGAGCACGCCGCGGACCGCGTCGCGGTCGGCCATCGGGTCCAGGCCCATGATCGAGATCCTGCCTGCGTCGGGCTCACGCAGTCCGGCGATGCACTCGACGGTCGTGGTCTTTCCCGCGCCATTGGGCCCGAGGATGCCGAAGATCTCCCCTTCCTCGATCGTCAGCGACACGTCTGCTACGGCGACCGTGTCGCCGTAGCGCTTCTGCAGGTGTTCGACTTCGATTGCCGGCATCTGGTGATGACTCCTGGTCGAGTTGACCAGGCGATCGTCGCCGTCGCGAGCGTCGGATTCATCGCTCGCGTGGGCGATCCACGCGGGCAGGCCGGTTGAGCTCGGGGTCAGCCGATCGGTTGATCGGGCACCGACCGGTCATCGTTCGCCCGGCGCTCGAGTGCCCGCTCCAGCGCCGGCACATCGAGGCCCGGATCGAGCGAGGCGAGGAGGCGCTGCGCTCCTCGCGGGCCGCCGAGCGCGCGCAGCCCGCGCTCGCCGTGCTCGGTCGCGAACTCCGACAGCGCCTGCGCCCGGCGTGCCCCAAGCCGCCGGGCGCGCAGGTCGAGGCGGCGGCGATGCTCGTCCAGTGCCGCCAGCAGCTCGTCGAACCCGACCGGCGGCGGCACCGAGGAGACCGCGACGACCGCCGTCTCGCGGGCGCCCAGCGCGCTCAGCGCCGCCCGCAGGTCAGCGTGCGTGCGCTGCGCGATCCGGCCGAGGTCGGCCTTCGTCACGACCAGCACGTCGGGCACCTCCATGATCCCCGCCTTGAGGAACTGGAGCACGTCGCCCGCGCCCGGCTGCACGGCGACGGCGACCGTGTCGGCGACCTCCGCCACCTCCGTCTCGGACTGGCCGACGCCGACGGTCTCGATCACGACCACGTCGAACGCGACAGCCAGCGCGGCGGCGGCCGTCCGCGTCGCGGGCGCAAGTCCCCCGAGCCGGTTGCCGGCGGCCATCGAGCGGACGAACACGCTGCCGTCGGCGGGGTCTGACTCGATCCGGACGCGGTCGCCGAGCAGCGATCCGCCCGACCGCCTCGAGCTCGGGTCGATCGCCAGCACCGCGACCGACTGGCCGCGCGAGCGCCAGGCGGCGAGCAGCTGTGAGAGCAGCATCGACTTGCCCGCGCCGGGCGGGCCCGTGACGCCGACGATGTGCGCCTTCGCCTCGCCGCCGAGCGCCGCCGGCGACAGCGCGGCCAGCAGCTCCGCCGCCTGCGCGCGGGCGGCGCCGGTGCGGGTCTCGACGAGGTTCAGCACCGCCGGCGCCGCAGCCAGGTCGCGGTCGCGCAGGCGCGCGGCCAGCTCGCGCCCGTCGGGTTGGCTCAAGCCGGAACCGAGTTGCGCTCGGCGACCAGCGCGACGATGTCGCCGATCATCCGGTTGAGGTCCCAGTCCTTCGGCGTGTACACGGCGGCGACGCCGGCGTCGCGCAGGGCGGCCGCATCCGCCTCGGGGATGATCCCGCCGACGACGACCGGGACCTCGCCGGCGCCGGCCTCGCGCAGCGCCTCGAGCACCGCCGGGATCAGCTCGCCGTGCGAGCCCGACAGGATCGAGAGCCCGACGACGTGCACGCCCTCGTGCGCGGCCGAGGTCGCGATCTGCCTGGGGGTCAGGCGGATCCCCTCGTAGACGACGTCCATGCCGGCGTCGCGGGCGCGGACCGCGACCTGCTCGGCCCCGTTCGAGTGCCCGTCGAGTCCGGGCTTGCCGACGAGCAGCTTCAGCCGGCGGCCGAGCGCCTCGCTGACCCGCTCGACCTCGTCGCGCAGCTCGGCGAGGTCCTGGCCGGCGGGCGCGGCCGTCTCGCCGATGCCCGTCGGGCCGCGGTACTCGCCGAACGAGTCGCGCAGCGCCTGCGCCCACTCGCCCGTGGTCGCGCCGGCGCGGGCGGCCGCGATCGAGGCCGGCATGATGCTCTGGCCCGGATCGCGGGCGACGCGGCCCAGCTGCTCGAGCGCATCGGCGACGGCCGCCTGGTCGCGACTCGCTCGCCATGCCGCGACGGCCTGCTGGTCGCGACCCGCTCGCCACGCCTCGATCGCGTCGCACCGCTCGCGCTCGACCGACGGGTCGACGACGAGGATGCCGCCGTCCGCTCCGGCCGTCAGCGGCGAGGGCTCGCTCTCCTGGAAGCGGTTCATGCCGACGACCGTCTGCTCGCCCGACTCGATCCGCCGCCAGCGGGCGCGCTGGGACTCGACCAGCGCCGCCTTCATGTAGTCGACCGCCTCGACCGCGCCGCCGCGCTCGGCGATCCGCTCGAGCTCGGCGCGCGCGCCCGCGGCCAGCTCGGCGACGAGCGCCTCCATCACCTTCGAGCCCTCGAAGATGTCCGGGTACTCGAGCAGGTCGGTCTCGTAGGCGAGGATCTGCTGCAGGCGCAGCGACCACTGCTGGTCCCACGGCCGCGGGAGCCCCAGCGCCTCGTTCCAGGCGGGCAGCTGGAGCGCCCGGGCGCGGGCGTCGCGGCCGAGCGTCACGCCCAGCGCCTCGAGGCAGATCCGGTAGACGTTGTTCTCGGGCTGGGCTTCGGTCAGCCCCAGCGAGTTGACCTGGACGCCGTAGCGGAAGCGCCGCTGCGCGGGGTCGGCGACCCCGTAGCGGTCGCGACCGAGCTCGTCCCACAGCGCCGCCATCGCGCGCAGCTTGGCGTGCTCCTCGACGAAGCGCACGCCGGCGTTGACGAAGAAGCTGATGCGCCCGAACACCTCGCCCATCAGCGAGGGCTCGACGCGGTCGCGGACGGCGTCGAGCACCGCGATCGCGTTGGCGAGCGCGAACGCGATCTCCTGGACCGGGGTGGCGCCGGCCTCCTGCAGGTGGTAGGAGCAGATGTTGATCGGGTTCCAGCGCGGGATGCGGGTGACCGTGTAGGCGATCGTGTCGGCGACCAGGCGCAGGCTCGGGCCGGGCGGGAACGCGTAGGTGCCGCGGCTCAGGTACTCCTTGAGGATGTCGTTCTGGGTGGTGCCCTGAAGCGCCGACTCCGGGGTGGGTGGGGACTGCTCCTCGGCGGCGACGATGTAGAGCGAGAGGAGCCAGGCGGCGGTCGCATTGATCGTCATCGAGGTGTTCATCTGCTCGAGCGGGATCCCGTCGAGCAGGGTCGCCATGTCGCCGCGGTGGGCGATCGAGACGCCGACCTTGCCGACCTCGCCGCGCGCGAGCTCGTGGTCGGGGTCGTAGCCGGTCTGGGTCGGCAGGTCGAAGGCGACCGACAGCCCCGTCTGGCCCTTGGCGAGGTTGCGGCGGTAGAGCTCGTTCGAGCGCTTCGCGTCCGAGTGGCCGGCGTAGGTCCGCATCAGCCACGGGCGGTCGGGCTCGGGTAGCCGGGGACTCGTCATAGAGCGATTCTAGGGCCGTCCCACTAGGCTCCCGGCAGATGGAGATGCGGCCGATCGACTGCCTGCACCTGGGGCGCGAGCGCGTGATCTGCTGCTGGCAGGTCGGCGATGCGCTCGTCGATCCGGGGCCGAGCAGCTGCCTCGAGACGCTGCTCGAGGCGCTCGACGGGTGGACGCCGCGGGCGCTGCTGCTGACCCACATCCATCTCGACCACGCAGGCGCGAGCGGATCGCTCGCGCGGCGCTTTCCCGAGCTTCAGGTGTACGTGCACGAGCGCGGCGCGCGGCACCTGGCGGCGCCCGAGCGGCTGCTCGACAGTGCTCGGCGGCTGTACGGCGATCAGATGGACCGGCTGTGGGGAGCCTTCGAGCCGGTCCCGGAGGACCGGCTCCACGCGCTCGCCGGGGGCGAGACGGTGCAGGTCGGAGAGCTCTCGTTCGAGGTCGCCTACACGCCGGGTCATGCGTCGCATCACGTCTCCTACCTGTGTGACGGGACCGCGTTCACCGGTGACGTCGGCGGCGTCCGGGTGGTTCCCGACTCGCCTGCGATCCCGCCGACGCCGCCGCCCGACGTCGATCTCGAGGCATGGCACGCCTCGCTCGAGCTGCTCGCCGGGTGGCGTCCCGAGCGGCTTGCGATGACCCACTTCGGAGCGTCGGAGGACGTCGACGGGCAGCTGCAGGAGGTCGCCCGGCGGCTGGACCGCTGGGCCGAGCTTGCCCGCAGGCTGACCGAGCCCGAGTGGATGCAGTCGATCCGCGACGAGCTGCGCGCGGCCAGCCCGCCGGCCGCGTTCGAGGCGTTCATGCAGGCGGTTCCGAGCGATCAGGCGTACGCCGGGCTCGCGCGTTACTGGCGCAAGCGGGCGGAGCGCGCGGGTTCGTAGAGCCGTCCAATTACCCTCGGTGACGGCACCCCGCGGCGCTATCCTCGGCCGCGATGTCTCTGACGGTCGAGAAGCCCCGGCTGGCTGGGCCGGGAAGCGGAATCGGAGGCATGTGGCGGGTGGTCGTCCTGAACGACGACCACAACACGTTCGACCACGTGGCCGAGACGCTGGCGCGCCACATCCCGGGAATCACGCTGGCCGAGGGCTACCGGTTCGCCGACCGGATTCACCGGACCGGCTGCGCGATCGTGTGGAGCGGTGAGCGCGAGGACGCGGAGTCCTACTGGGCGAGCCTCGACGACGCCGGGTTGACGATGGCGCCGCTCGAGGGGGGCTGAGCGCCCGCGGGCTGGGCAGCCGCGCTCGCGAGCTTCGCCGCCTGGCGCTCGGGGCTGATCCGGACGACGTTCCACACCAGCCCGAGCCGCTCCAGCAGGCTGATCAGCAGGCCGGTTGGGTCCGCGATCCGCTCCCAGAAGCGCAGCCCGTGGAAGGCCGAGGTGGGGAACGCGTGGTGGTTGTGGTGCCATGCCTCGCCCATCGAGAGGTAGGAGAGCCAGAACACGTTGGTCGACTCGTCGTCGGTCTCGAACCGCCGCCGGCCGAAGTAGTGGCAGACCGAGTTGATCGACCAGGTCACGTGGTGCAGCAGGAACACGCGCACGAGCCCGCCCCAGAGGACCGCCGTCAGGGCCGTTCCGAGCGTGCCGCCGATCACCCAGCCGAGCGCGAACGGGATCGCGAACCCGAGTGTGGCCCACAGGAAGAACAGCTTGTCGATCACGCGGAGCGTGCGGTCCTTGAGCAGGTCGGGGGCGAACCGCTCGCGCTCGGCCGTCCCGACCGTCCGGAACAGCCAGCCCATGTGCGCGTGGAACAGGCCCTTGAGCCCGCCCCAGAATCCCGGTCCGCTCAAATGCGGTGAATGTGGATCCCCGTCGCGATCGGTGAACGCGTGGTGCTTGCGGTGATCGGCCACCCACGTGATCACGGCGCCCTCGACGGCCATGCCGCCGAGCACCGCGATCACCGCCTTGAAGGCTCGCGAGGACTCGAACGCCCGGTGGGTGAACATGCGGTGGTAGCCGAGCGTCACCCCGAGGATCGAGATCGTGTACAGCGAGACGAGCAGCGACAGCTCGAGCGGGCCGATCGCGCGGTTCCAGAGGAGCGCGATCGCCGTGATCAGCCCCGCGAACGGGAGCGTCACGCCGATCAGGTTCGACAGCTTGTGCAGGCGCGTCAGCCCGGCGCCGTGCGGGGACGCCTCGGCGTGCGGTGACGACTCGGCGTGCTGGGGCGTCGTCTCGGGGGGCGTCTCGCTGGGGGCGGCCACGGCCACGACGAAGGCTACGCCATCCGAGGGTGCGAATTCTCTTCGTCGCGGGCGATCCTCGTGCGTCGATATTTGTAACGTACGTATGAATGGTCGGCGGTCAACCGTGGCACGAGCTGCCCGCCGAGGTGGCGGCGGTTCTGAGGCCGCTGCTGTCGGAGGTGGCGGATGAGATCATCGACGCGGTCCGGACCGTGCCCGCATACGCGCGGCCGATCGAGGGTGAGTTCGGCGCCGGTGTGCGCGCCGGCGTCCACGGCGCGCTCGGGCACTTCCTCGCCGAGATCGAGGCCGGCGGGCCGGTCGCGCGCGCCGACGTGTACCGCGCGCTCGGGCGCGGCGAGATGCGCGCCGGCCGGAGCCTCGATTCGCTGCTGAGCGCCTACCGGCTCGGCGCGCGCGTGGCGTGGCGCCGGTTCGCGGCCGCGGGCGAGGCGGCCGGCCTGGAGCCCGCCACGCTGTACCTGATGGCCGAGGCGCTGTTCGCTTACATCGACGTGCTGTCGGCCGAGTCGGCCGACGGCCACGCGCTCGAGCGCAGCGCCGCCGCCGGCG
>DAHUYL010000058.1 GCA_027315255.1 Solirubrobacterales bacterium
CCTGCTGGCCCGTACGGTCCTCCCGGCATCCACGCCCGACGCGCGACCTGCACGCCGCGCCGGGGCAGAGCTCGACCGCGTGCACCTGCCTCACCACCACTGTCAGCAGGCTTCTGTCGGGTCGCTCGCGACCGTCGTCACCGCCCGCGACGCGACTCGCGGCGGGCACGGCCGCGCGCGCCGGCGAGGCCCGGGTGGTGTGCGACTGAGCCGGCCCGTGGCCGGGCTCGAAGCGGTCCGGCAGGCGCGTTCGAATCTGCCAACCCCCCATCGCAGCGGGGGGATGGCAGCCACAGCCACCTGTGAGATGGTCTGAGCTGCCAACCCCCGGCAAATCCCGGGGGTTGGCAGATTCAGCACGCCCCGGCCCGCGCCGCCGGTCCGCACCGCGTCACGCTCCCGGACGCCGATCCGCGGCGCTCGCGCCCCGTGCACAGCCGTGGGCGCCGAGCGCTCGACCTGACAAAGCACCTGCAGATGGTCTGAGAAATGTCGCGACCTGCCGCCGTCGCCGCGGTCGGGGGCTCCGCCGCGGTCGGCCCGAGTTTGACCTCGAGGCGGCTGCCTCCAGGCGAGGCGACGGTCTCGCGAGAAGCTTGTCGGCGTCGGGGTCCTCGACCAGGTCGCGAATCCGCCGGATCTGCGCGACGCGGGATCCTCGGCCTCAGCGCGTCTGGCGCTGGCGCTGTCGACGGCGCCGGCCGGTCAGCTGCCAGGGTCCGGGCAGGAAGTCGAGGAGCACGTTGACCGCCCACACGATGACGGTCGCAGCGACGAGCGTCCAGAACCCGTGGATCTGGAACCCGGACACGATCGCCTTGGTCAGGAGCAGCATCAGCAGCGAGACGAAGAACCACGCAATCCCGAACGTCAGGATCGCGAGCGGCAGCGCGACCACCCGCAGGACCGGCTTGACGATCGTGTTGAGCGCACCGAACACCGCCGCGGCGAGCAGCAGCGACCCCGCGCTCGCAACGGTGACGCCCGTCAGCAGCGCTGTGACGATCCCGAGCACGATTGCGTTCGTCAGCCACGAGAGTGCGAGCCGCACACTCAGTGGCGGGTTGCGCACGCCTCGACGCTCGAGCTGTCCCACGTATTGAGCATACGGCCCGCAGATCACAGCCGGCTGGTTGCGCCGACCCCCGTCAGTCGCGCGGCGAGCCACACGGGAATCACCGTCAGCAGCAGCACGGCGACGACCACGATGTTGACCTCCGGGAGCTGCCGGCCGAGGTGGATCGCGCCGAAGATCCACAGCGGCAGGGTGTTCTGAGCGCCGGCGGTGAACGTCGTCACGATCACCTCGTCGAACGACAGCGCGAACGCGAGCAGCGCGCCGGACGGCAGCTCGGGCCCGAGCATCGGTAGCGTGATCGTCTGGAACGTGAACCAGCCGTGCGCTCCGAGATCGGCCGCCGCCTCGTAGACGGAGCCCGACATCCGGCGCACGCGCGCGATCACGTTGTTGAAAGACGATCACGATGCAGAAGGTTGCACGCCCGATCACGATCGTCAGCAGGAACAGCAGCACGCCGACCACCCACAGGCGAAGCACCACTCTGGTGAGGCGACTCTCGACGACCACAACGCCTGAACGCGCCGAGCGCCCGTGCGCCCGACAGGTACACGACCATGATCGCGATCGGCACGAGCGCGAGCGTCGCGGCGAACGGCAGGTTGTTCGCCGTGCCGATGTTCGAATAGACCACGTTGCCGATGAACTCCGAGCTGGCCCCTCCGACGAGCAGGGGTGTGATGAAGTCGCCGAGCGTCAGCGAGAAGGTGAAGATCGACCCCGCGACGATCCCGGGCAGCGCGAGCGGCAGGATCACGCCGCGCATCGTGCGCCGGTTGCGCGCCCCGAGGTCGCCGGAGGCCTCGAGCAGCGAGTTCGGGATCCGCTCGATCGCGCCCAACACCGGCACGATCATGTAGTGCAGCCAGATGTGTCGCGGGGCGCTCGTAGACCTCGACCGGCGATGATTGCTCCAAGGGGTCGTCGAGACCAGGCGCGGGCGGCTGGGCGGATCCTTCGGCCCTGCGCGAGCATCTCGATCGGCTGCGCGAAGCGTCCGGGCTGACCGAGCGGCGCCGGGCGGACGCCCGGCTGCACGTCGAGATCGCGGCGGCGGCCCAGTCGCCCCGGCTGACACGTGAGGAGGTCTCGCTCTGGGCGCAGGTGGGCGACCTGCTGTGGCTGCCGCTGGAGGGACGGGATGCCACCCAGGTGGTGGACGAGCACGACGCGCTGATCGACGCGATCGAGTCCCGCGACGGTGAACGCGCTCGCGATCTGGCGTGCCGTCACGTCGAGGTCGAGACCGAGCGGCTCGCGCGGCACCGGCTGGAACTGGGCTTCCGGTGAGGCCCGACGCCCACGCCGAGGTCTCGGTGAGCCGGCGGGATCGACCGCACGCAGACCCGCGAAGCGCGCTCGAGCGGCGCCTGCTCGCCGACATCTCCCGCCCGGTGGAGCGGGTGTTCGCCTCGGTCGCGCTGCTGCGCGACGAGCTGCTGTCGATCGCGACCGCCGTCGCCAGCTCCGGCCGGCGGCTCAGGCGCCGTGACCTCGAGGGCCTGCGCTCGGTTGCCGGTCGCCTGCTCGCCGGAGCGGACGTACCCCTCGACCGGGCGCGACGCAACCCTCGACCGGGCGCGACGTAGCATCGGTCCGGTGTTCGACCACATCGGCGTCGCCGTCTCCGACCTCGGGGCCACGGAGCGCTTCTATCGCTGCGTCCTGGGCGTCCTGGGCATCGAGCCCGGCTACGCCGGCGCCGACATGGTCGGCTGGGACGACTGGTGGATCGGCCCGGCGGACCGCGAGCACCCGGTGACCCGTGGGCTCCATGTCGGCTTCTGCGCCCGCGACCGCAGCCAGGTCGACGCGTTCTGGCAGGCCGGGATCGATGCTGGTTACCGCGGCGACGGAGCGCCAGGGCCGCGTACGCAGTACGCCCCGACGTACTACGGCGCCTTCCTGCTGGACCCCGACGGCAACAGCGTCGAGGCCGTCCACGACGCAGGCGAGAGCCGCGTGCCCGTCGGCCGCGTCGACCACGTCTGGATCCGCGTCCGCGACGTCGACGCCTCCCGCCGCTTCTACGCGACGATCGCGCCGCACGCCGGGCTTCGCCTGTCGCACGACGAGCCCGACCGCGTGCAGCTGTCGGGCTCGGACTACAGCTTCTCGCTCGTCCGGGACGGGCGGCTGTGCACCGAGCATGTCCACCTCGCGTTCCCCGCGGGCGATCGCGCCACCGTGGACGCGTTCCACGCGGCCGCGCTCGAGGCGGGCTACGAGGACCACGGTCCGCCGGGCGAGCGCGCGGTGTACCACCCTGGCTACTACGCCGCGTTCGTGCTCGACCCGGACGGGCACAACGTCGAAGCGGTGCACCACGAGCAGTGAGTAGGGGACTCGGTTCGCTCGGCCCGCTCGGTTCGGTGTTCGGTGTTCGGATTCGACCCTTCGCCGAAGGCCGTGGTTGCTCGTTCCGGCAGAACCGACAGCCGCACGTGGCACATTGCTGGGTCGTTCGTGAGTGGTGTGTGAGAGCGACGTCACGCTGGCTCGGGCGCTTCTGGGGCGTCGGCTATGCGACCGGGAGGTCATCGTCGATTCCGAGGGCCTCCCGTAATACCAGGCTTGGCGTGCTTGACCAGCGGGCTAGGCTGAGTTCTAGTCTTGAGGGCACGTCGAGATATTCTTCGACTCTGGCTGGTCAGGTTCCTGACAGCCGTATTGGTTGTGGCAGCCGTGGGGTCGCAAAGTGCGGTGGGAGGTGCCGCATCCGCTGCGTCAGCGGCTGCTGCGCGAGGACCAGTCATGTCGGGGAACGCGAGTCGGAGTATGCGGCGCCGGCGGTCGATGCCGGTACCGCCTAAAACACTCCGTGACTACGCCCTGCACCTTGTCTTCTGGAGCCCTCCGGGCACCGCCCTGGCCAGCGATGTGGTGCCCGGCATGATCCAATTCGAAGCCGACGTACGGGCCTCGCTCAGCAGCGGGCAGCAGAGCATCTTTTCGGTGCCGGGTCTCTACCCCCATGTGGATCCCAAAATCGCGTCAATCGACGAGGTCAACGACTCAGACGCCATCCCGTCGGATCGAAGCCAAAGGTTCTGCGCGGGGAGCTCGCAGCCTTGCGCAACCGCTGCGCAGGTTGGGCGTGAGGTGGTCAAGGTCGCGAGCCGACGAGGCTGGGCTGGAGGTTCTCGCGCATTGGTACTCATGGTGCTCGCTCAGCCCGTCCTTGCGTGCGACGAGAGCGGCTGCACGCAGGAGGCCGAGCCATGCGGATTCCACGGCTATGCGGACGGGCGCTCAAAAAGCTACGTGTACGCGCTGGTGACGATGTCCGGAGTCGACGCCCGCTGCGGCGGCAACGGAATGCTTATCCCCCCCGATCTTGATGCCGCAGTGCTCCTGACCGGGCACGAGCAGAACGAGGCCGTTGCAGACCCCGACGGCGAAGGGATTGAGGTCGCTGATCCCTGTGCGGGCCACTTTGGGCAGAACATCATCAACGGTCATCAGTACACGCTTCCGTACCTCCGACTTCCATCAGGTAGATGCTCGATCGTTCAGACGCAGTCCAACCCCGCACCTAGCGGCGCGCCGGACGGCTAGGACACCTCACCAGCTCGCTCTGTGTAAACCGCGAGCTGGCGCCACC
>DAHUYL010000071.1 GCA_027315255.1 Solirubrobacterales bacterium
GTATCTCGACAGGAACGCCCACGACAGCTGCGCCGCGCTCGGGCCGCGCGGGTCTGACCAGATCTGCCACCTCCGCTGCGCCGAGCCGCCCGACCAGAAGTGCTGCATGCCCTGCACCAGCACGCGCTCGCCGAGCTCGCACCCGTACTGGTCTGCGTACACGCCGACGCGATACGGATGCCCGCCGGTGACGGCCGGCCGCTCCTGCGAGACCGCCACCGGGGTCAGCCGGATCGGCGCGGTCTGGCGCCGGTCGAGCACGAGGTTGTCCGTGCGCAGCCCCTGCAGCAGCGCCTTCGTCGCGCACGCGGGCGGCACGACCTCGTCGGCGCTGCCGCCGATCACGAACCTCGGCGTGACACGCGCGCGCGGACCCTCGGCGCCGAGGGCGTACTCGGCGCTCTGCTGCACGGACACGTTCGAGCTCACGCCCGCGCGGCAGTCGAAGTCGGCGAACGCGCCGCCCGCCGCCTCGGCGACGGCGGCGTACAGATCGGGGTACAGCGCCGCCATGTCCGAGGCGAGGAACGCGCCCGCCGAGATCCCGACGAGGTACACCCGCCGCGGGTCGATCGACCACCGCCGCGTCACCTCCCGCGTGATCGCGGCGATCGGGCCCGGGTCATAGCCGCCCCTGACCCAGTCGGTCCCCTGCCAGAACGCCCAGCAGTACGCGTCGAAGCCGGGCATCGACGCCTCGGCCTGGGTGACCTCGGGGTACACGACCACGAAGTCGTGGGCCTCGGCGACCGCGTCATAGCGGCTCGACTCCATCATCTGACGGGCGGTCGTCGTGCAGCCGTGCAGCACGACCACGAGCGGCACCCGCTGCCGCGCACGCCAGCGCGCCGGCGTGTACACGATGTAGCGGCGCGCCCCCGCGCCCGACCCCCACGTGAACGTTCCCGCGCTGCCGGGCACCGGCGCGGCCCGCCCGCAACCCGAGGCGACGAGGGCGAGCGCGACCCCCGCTGCCGTCAGCACCCTCACATCCGCCAGCCGGCGATCACCTTGGCGGCGGCGGCGATCTCGGCGTCGGTGGCGACGGTCGCAACCCGCAGCCAGCCCTCCCCCGCCGCCCCGAACAAATCGCCCGCCGCGACCAGAACGTCCCGCTCGAGCAGCCACTCGGCGGCTCGAGCCGACGTCCACCCCGCCGGCACCGCCGCCCAGACGAACACGCACGACTCGCCGCGGCAGCGGAACCCGGCGCCGGTCAACGCGTCCACGAGCACCGCCCGCCGGCGCCCGAGGACCGACCGCAGGCGCGCCGGCTGCTCGTCGTCGGCCCATGCGGCGGCGGCCGCAGCCTGCACGAACACGGGCGGCACGGTCCCGGCCTGCAGCCTGAACGCCCGCAGCGCGTCGATCAGCTCCGGATCGCCCGCGACGAACCCGGACCGGTAGCCCGGCATCGAGCCGCGCTTCGACAGCGACCCGAACACGAGCACGTTCGCGAGGCTGTCGAGCGACAGCGCCGAGGCCGACGGCTCGCCCGTCCACAGCTCCCAGTAGGCCTCGTCTGAGGCGAGCACGAACCCGTGCTCGCGCGCGCGGCCGGCAAGCCCCCCGATGAACGCCGCGTCGACCGCAGCGCCGGTCGGGTTGTTCGGGTAGTTGATCCAGAAGACCGCGATCCGGCCCCAGTCCTCGTCCGGGATCGCGTCCAGCGCCGGCAGGAAACCGTCCTGCTCGCGCAGCGGCAGCTCGAGCAGCCGCGCGCCCGCATACGTCGCGCCCGCAGCCGGGATCGGGTACCCGGGAACCGTCGCGACGACCAGGTCCCGCCCGGCCGCCGGATCGACCAGCAGCTGCGCGAGGCTGAAGATCGCCTCCTTGCTCCCGAGCGTCGGGATGATCTCGCGCTCGGGATCGAGCGCCCGATCGAACCGCCGGCGCGCCCACGCGGCGATCGCCTCGCGCAGCTCGGGCGTGCCGCCCGGTCGCGGGTACGGCAGGTACGACGCGAGCGCGGCGGCGCCCGCCTCGCGCACGGCGGCGGGCACCTGCTCGCGCGGCTCGCCCATCCCGAGGTCGATCAGCGGCCGGCCGGCGGCGCGAGCGGCGGCGCGCGCCTCGCCCAGGACCCCGAGCGAGCGGCTCGAGGCGGCGTGGAAGCGGGCTGACAGCGGCACGCCGTCACACGCCCCGTGCGAGCAGCGCCCGCAACGCGTCGAAGCAGCGCACAAGCGCGGCCGTCTCGATCCACTCGTCAGCGCGATGGGCGGCGGCCGGATCGCCGGGGCCGAAGTTGACCGCGTCGATCCCGGCGGCGGCGAACTCGGCGACCGGCGTCCACGCGAGCTTCGGCCGCGCCGGCCGGCCGCTCAGCGCGGCGAGCCGCTCGACCCACGGGTTGCCGTCCGGCACCGCGGCGGCGGGTGCGTTGCTCTCGATCCGCGAAGCGGTCGCGTCCACCATCAGCTCGAGCAGGTCGGCCTCCGCGGCCGCCGGCCCGTGCCCGGGCGCGTAGCGGGAGTTGACGCGCACCTCCGCGAGCGGCGGGATCACGTTGTCGGCGACGCCCGCGTGCAGCCCGACGACGTTGACGACCTCGGTGAACACGTGCCCGCCGGGAGCGCTCACCTCGACCGGCGCGCGCGCGGCGATCCGCTCGAGCGTCGCAAGCGCGTCGTTCACCGCGCTGCGCCCCAGCCACGGCCGCGCCGAATGGCACGCGACCCCCTCGAACCGCGCGGTCGCGACGATGTTTCCTAGGCACCCGACCTCGACGGCACACGCTGTCGGCTCGAGCACCACCACCAGCTCCGCGCCCGCGATCTCCGGAAAGGCGGCGATGATCCCGGGCACCGGGCTGAGCTCGACCGCCAGCTCCTCGCGCGCGAACAGCACGAGCGTCAGCGCGGGCGCGCCCGGGAGTTGTGTCCCGGGGCCGGCGGCCTGTGTGCCGCCAGCCCCGGAGCCGGCGGCACCCCGGCCGCCGGCTCCGCAGAACCAGTCGGCCAGCTCGAGCATCACCGCGACGCCGCCCTTCATGTCGCTGGCGCCGAGCCCGGCGATCCGGCCGTCGTGCAGGCGCGCGGGCAGGTTCCCCTGCGCCGGCACCGTGTCGACGTGGCCCGCGAGCACCAGGCCGGGGCCCGCGCCCGCCCGCGCGACGACGTACTCGCCGGGCTCGTGCGTGACCTCGAAGCAGTCCGGCAGCTGGGCCGCCACCCACGCGAGTGCCGCCGCCTCGTCGCGGCTCTCGGACGGGATGTCGATCAGCTCGACGGTGCGGGCAATCAGGCGATCCACGCGCATATACTCGCGCGCCATGAGCGGGGACGCGGAGCGGATCGCCGAGCTGTGGGCGCGGCGGGAGTCGCTCAGCCCGGCCGACACCGACGCGCTCGAGCTCGTCCGCTCGGTGATCGGGCGGCTCGACGACGGCACCGAGCGGGTCGCGGAGATGCTCGACGGCGGGGTCGTCGTGCACGAGTGGCTGAAGCAGGCGATCCTGCTGCTGTTCCGGCTGGCGGAGCTCGAGGTGATCGAGGTCGGGCCGTTCGAGTTCCGCGACCGCCTCCCGCTCAAGCACAGCTTCGACGGCGTCCGCGTCGTCCCGGGCGCAAGCGCTCGCTGGGGTGCCTACATCGGTCCGGGGGCCGTGCTGATGCCCTCCTACGTCAACATCGGCGCGCGCGTCGGCGCCGGCACGATGGTCGACACGTGGGCGACGGTCGGCTCCTGCGCGCAGGTCGGCGACAACGTCCACCTGTCGGGCGGGGTCGGCGTCGGCGGCGTGCTCGAGCCGCCGCAGGCGGCGCCCGTGATCATCGGCGACGGGGCGATGATCGGCAGCCGCTCGATGCTCGTCGAGGGCGCTCGCGTCGGCGACGGCGCGGTCGTCGGCGCCGGCACGCTGCTGTCGGGCTCGATCCCGGTGATCGACGCTCAGTCGGGCGAGGAGCTCTCGCGCGGCGTCGTCCCGGCATGGTCGGTCGCGGTCAGCGCGACGCGGCGCCGGCAATTTCCCGGGGGCGAGTTCGGGCTTCCGTGCGTGCTCGTGATCAAGCGGCTCGAGCCGGGCGAGCGGCACGGAAAGGCGGAGCTGTCAGAGCTGCTGCGCGACCACGGCAGCCTGTGAGCCGCTGAGGCCGGCCATCTCCGCCGGAGCCGACGCCAGCACCGACTCGATCGCCGCCACCAGCTCCCGGGCGGATGCCGCCGTCAGCTCGACCGCGACCCGCGCTCCCGGACCCCGCGCCGGATCCGCGAAGTCGATGTTGAGCGTGTGCTCGGCGAACGCGTGCACGGGGTGATCGAAGTAGACGGTCCCGCGGGTGACGCCGAACCAGGCGCTGTCCGGCCCCTTGGCGCTGCCCTCGAGCTCGGTGTTGATCGTCGCGTAGGTGCACATCTGGGGTCTCAACCTCCGAGGTGGGTGGCGAAGAAATGCTCGATCCGCTCCCAGCCGTCGCGGGCAGCGGCGGGCGAGTAGCGGGGGCCGTCGGCGTGGAAGAACGCGTGGCCGGCGCCGTCGTAGCGGTGGAACTCGTACGCCTTGCCGTGCCGGTTGAGGATCGCCTCCAGTTCGTCGACCTGGGCCGGGCTCGGGTGCTGGTCCTCGTTGCCGAACAGCCCGAGCAGCGGGCAGCGCAGGGACGGCAGCTGGTCGACCAGGTTGGTGATCTTCAGCGCGTACTCGGGCGGCGGCGTGCCGGTCACGAACGCGCCGTAGCAATCGACCGCCGCGTCGAGCTCGAGGTTGCACGCGGCGAGCACCGACTGGCGCCCGCCCGAGCAATAGCCGATCACGCCGACCCGGCCGTTGGAGGACTCGAGCGAGCGCAGGTGGGCGGCCGCGCCGCCGACGTCGCCGACGAGCCGCGCGTCGGGCACGCCGCCGCTCGCGCGCGACGCGGCCGCCGCGTCGTCGGGAGCGGCACCCGGCGCGTCGCGGTGGTGGAGGTTCGGCATGATCGAGTCGTAGCCGAGCGTCGCGAAGCGCCGCACGATCTCCTTGGTCGCGCGGTCGTACCCGGGCATGTGATGGATCACGACGACCCCGCCGCGCCGGTCCTGGCGTGCCGGTCTGGCGATGTAGGCCTCGATCTCGTCGCCGCCGTCACCGGCGATCGTGATCGTGTCGGCCGTGAGTGAATCTTGCATGGCGCGGGATCCTCGCACACGGGGAGCGTCCGGCGGGGAGCGGGTGCTCACCGCCCCTGCGGGCTGGGTCGCCGCGAGTCCGAGTAGCCCCAGCACACGGCAGCAGTCACGGCGGACACGACGAACACCGACGGCCACGCGCCGATCACGAGACCGAGCAGGTGCGAGAGCGCGAACGCGAGCAGGCCCACCGCGGTCAGCCGCGCCGCGGTCCGGGCGCCGTCGCGGCGCAGCCAGATGCCGATGCAGGTGAGCCCGAAGCCCGCCAGCACGACCCCTCCGAGCGGGCGCGAGCCGGTCGCGTCCGCCACGGCGAACCCTGCGATCAGCCCCGCGGCCGCCAGCGCCGACGTCGGTGCACGGTCCGTCACAGGGGCGATCATAAGCATGGAGCGCGCTTTCCTGCCTGTAAGAGTTCCGACAGAACGAGCGCGCCGACCACAACTCCGCCCGGCTGCCGCGGGTTCCGGGGTTGGGATCGCACACCCAGTCCCGAAAGGAGTCAAGCATGCGTAGCCTCAGCATGCGCAAGTTCAGGCTTGCCCTACTTGCCGCGATCGCGGCGCTCGCCGCGGTATCGGCGACGCTGGCGCTGGCGGCGGCCGCGGCACCGGCGGTCACGACTGCCGCTGCCACCAGCATCACCAACACGAGCGCGACGTTCAACGGCTCGGTCAACCCGGGCGGAACGGCGACCCAGTACGCCTTCCAGTTCGGGCCGACATCCTCCTATGGCGAGGAGACGCCGCTGACGTCGGCCGGCTCTGGCTCCGCCGCGAGCGCGGTCAGCGCCGCTCAGACGGGGCTTCAACCCGGCACCGTCTACCACTTCCGCCTGATCGCACTCAGCGCCGCCGGCACGAGCGTCGGCTCGGATCAGAGCTTCACGACGACCGGCAGCGCGACTGCCTCGAACGCACCCTCGGCGAGTACGAGCACGGCCAGCGCGATCAGCGCGAACGGTGCCACCTTGAACGGGTCGTTCAGCCCCAACGGGCAGGCGACGAGCTACTACTTCGAGTTCGGCCCGACGATCAACTACGGATATGTGTCGACTCCGCAGGGCGTCGCGGGGAGCTCCGCCGGCGGAAACGTGACGGCGACGCTGTCCAGCCTCACCCCGGGCACCACGTATCACTACCAGATCGTCGCGGTCAACCCGGGCGGCGTGGCGCTCGGCGGAGACGAGACGTTCACGACCGCCAATCCGCCCGCGGCGACCACCAGCGCCGCCAGTGACATCCTCGACAGCTCCGCCAACCTGAACGGCACGGTCAACCCATCGGGCGCGCCGACCAGTTACTACTTCCAGTACGGCACGACCACGGCCTACGGTCTCCAGACCGCACCCGCCGACGCCGGCTCGGGAACGGGCGCGGTGGCTGTGCACGTCCACATCAACGGGCTCTCGCCGACCACGGCATACCACTATCGCCTCGTCGCCGTCAACGACGGTGGCACCGTCTACGGCGCCGACCAGACGCTCACGACTTCGACCGCGACCTCGACGGTGAAGCTGATGGGCCACATGGGCTTCGTCTCCCCCGGTTACATCGTCGGAGTCGAGATCGGGTGCTTCGGACCCGCTCCGTGCCAGGGGACGTTCAAGGCCACGGTCGGCGGCGCGGTGATCGGCACCGGCTCGTTCAAGCAGGGCTCGCAGACCGGCGGTTTCCAGAACATCAAGCTGAACACCGCGGGCCAGCAACTGCTGCGGGGTAATCGCCCCAACCACCTGCTCGCGGTCAACGTCCTCGTGTCCGTCAACGGCGGTCAGACGATCAACGGCTCGCTGTCGTTCGCGACCTGGTATTGGAAGGACTACTTCACGCACTAGTCAGACCGCAGGGCCGGCGGGCTGCGGCTCGCCGGCCCGTCGGACGGTGGGAGACCCGGCTCGTGCCGTGCCCCAAGCCGGCACGAGCCGCGGCCGTTGACAACTCGCCCGGGTTGCCTAGCCGGCGCGCTCGGCAGACGCCAGGCCGCGACGGGCGAACGCGGACAGCAGCACGAGCCCCACGGCCAGTGAGATCCCCGACGCGGCGATCTCGACCGGCGTGCCCGCGAGCAGGCCGCGACCCGCCTCGATCACGAACGTCGCGGGGTTGATCTTCGAGACGGTGTGGATCCAGCCCTGCAGCAGCGACAGCGGCACGTACACGGGCGCCAGGAACAGCGCCACGAACACCGGCATCTGGATCACCGCGCCGGCCTGCTCGGTGCGCAGGAACATCGCCAGCCCGCACGCCCACAGCGCCGCCACCAGGTTCATGCCGATCCCGAGCGCGACCAGGCCGAACAGCTGGACGGCGTTGCCGTCGACGTTCATCCCGGCGATCACGCCCGCAACCGTGACGACCACGGCGACGATCGCCCAGCGCCCGAGCGCGCCGATCACGTAGCCGGCGATGATCCCGCTGCGCTGCGGCGCGGCCAGCAGCAGCCGCCGGGCGAACCCGGAGTCGAAGTCTCGCGCGACCCCGAAGCCGGTGAACACGCCTCCGAACGCCGCCGACTGCAGGAACACGAACACGAACTGGAACGACGTGTAACCCGGGCCGTAGTGGAAGTCCGGCACGCTCGCGATCCGCGACAGGCCGCCTGCGAACGCGACCAGGAAGAACAGCGGGAAGATGATCGAGGGCAGCAGCAGCGCTGGCGTGACCAGCGTGTTGTGGACCGTCCGCCAGCCGACCGCCCGGGCGACGCTGAGGAACCTCGTCATTTCCGCGCGAGCCTCGTCCGCATCGCCTCGCTCGAGAGGCCGAGCGAGATCGCCAGGATCGCCAGCGCGAACCCGAACGCAAGCTCGAGCGCCTGGGCGTTCCAGCCGCTGATCACGAGGCTGCGCAGCCCCTCGAGCAGGTAGGAGACCGGGTTGTACGTGGCGACGTCGCGGAACCAGGTCGTCTTGATCAGGTTGCGCGGCAGGCTCGAGGAGCTGAGGAACAGGGTCACGAACAGCAGCGGGAAGATCCCCTGGACCGCCTCGCCGCTGCCGAACCGCAGCGCCAGGAGGCCGCCGAGGCTCGCGAACGCGAACGCGATCACGATCGACAGCGCCAGCAGCACGAGCGCGCCGCCGACCCCGCTGGCGAACGTCACCCCGCTCGCGAGCCCGACCAACAGGTACACGACCGACTGCAGCGCTCCCAGGATCAGCGGCCCGCCGAGCTGGCCGACGAGCATCGCCTCGCCACGCAGCGGCGTCAGCGCCAGCCGGTTGAAGAAGCCCGACTCGATGTCGCGTGCGAGGTCGACGCCGGCGGTGATCGAGATGAACAGCGCACCCTGCACGAACGGCATCGCGATCAGGAAGTCGCGGTAGTTGCTCGTCGGGAACCGCGGGATGTGGGTCGCGGGGCTGAGCGCCGAGCCGTTGATCGCGAACAGGATCAGCGGGAACACGAGCGGGAACGCGAGCAGCCCCTTCTGGCGCAGCGTGCGAGTGGCCGAGCGGCGGGCGACCGCGGCGGTCTGCTCGAGCAGCGACGCCCGCGCCGGCGCTGCGTGCGGCCACGGCCCGGCGCGTTCGGCGTCCGCCAGCGCGCTCACGCCGGCTCCTCGGCCGCGCCGGCGCCTTCGAGCTTGCGACCCGTCTTCGCGAGGAACACGTCGTCGAGCGAGGGCTGGTGCAGCTGCAGCGTCTCGACGTGCAGCCCCGCGCCGTCGAGCGCGCGGACCACGTCGGCGAGCTGGCCCTCGCCGCCGGGGAGCTGGACGGTGACGCTGCTGCGCCCGTCGCGGCGTGCCTGCCCGAACTGCTCGAGCAGCGCGTGCAGCCGCTCGCCCGCAGCCGGGTCGGCGGGCGTGACCTCGACGCTCGGGCTGCCGATCTCGGACTTCAGCTGCGCCGGAGTGCCCTCGGCGACGATCTTGCCGCGGTCGATGATCCCGATCCGGTCGGCCAGCGCATCGGCCTCCTCGAGGTACTGGGTGGTGAGGAACACGGTCATGCCCTCCTCGTGCGCGAGCCGTCCGACCTCCTCCCACAGCGCCGCCCGCGATTGCGGATCGAGCCCGGTGGTCGGTTCGTCGAGGAACAGGATCTTCGGTGAGTGCACGAGCGCGAGCGCCAGGTCGAGCCGGCGCTTCATCCCGCCCGAGTAGCCGCCGACGCGGCGGTCGGCGGCTTCCGTCAGGCCGACGCGGTCGAGCAGCTCGGCGGCGCGATCGGATCGCCTGGCCTTTGGGATCGCCTGCAGGGTGCCCTGCAGGACCAGGTGCTCGCGCCCCGTGAGGATCGGGTCGAGCGCCGCCTCCTGCAGCGCCGCGCCGATGCAGGCGCGCACGTGGGCGCCCTCGCGCGCGATGTCGAAGCCGCCGACGGTCGCGTGACCCGAAGTCGGCGGCAGCAGCGTCGTCAGCATCAGCACGGTCGTCGACTTGCCGGCGCCGTTCGGGCCGAGGAACCCGTAGATCTCGCCGGGCGCGACCTCGAGGTCGATGCCGTCGACCGCCCGCGGTCCCTTGCGGAACTCGCG
>DAHUYL010000079.1 GCA_027315255.1 Solirubrobacterales bacterium
CGGTGGACCTGGGGGCGGCCACTATCGGTCCGCGACCCATGCGGGCACTCCAGACTGGCAGCCGGTCGTCATGCTCAAGCTATCGACCCAGTCAGCTGAACACTTAGCCGAGCAGCGCTACGTCGGGTTGAGCGCGATGGCGCGGGTGGGTCCGGAGCCTCCCGTCGAGTGCGCATAAGCGCGACAGCATCGAGGTTTGCCGTTGGGGTGGTGCGGATCGGCTGCGTATGGGGGCGTGGGTGCGCGGGGTGTGGTCGCGGGGCCGGTGCTGGCGCGGTTGTGCCAGTCGGCGGCCGGGGGCGTGCCCGTCAAGCGCCCGCTCCGCGCCGCCCGCGCCTCGCTGTGCACCCGCGGCCATGGGCGTCGAGCGCTCCACCGCGCTCCATCCGACAGAGCACTCTTAGCTGCGGCGGCAGCGGGCTTGGGGCACCGCTGCCGCCGGGGTCACGCCAGCGCGGCGGCGACCAGCGAGCGGCCGGGCAGCGTGAAGCCTCCGCCGGGGTCGGCGAACTCCGCCGTCCGGGTGGCGATCTCGGTCCGGACGCGGCGACGCTGTTCGTCCGCCAGCTCACGCCACACGCGCGAGAAGCGCGACGACAGATCGAGCGTCCCGCCGAGGAAATCGAGCTCGCCGTCATAGCGACGTGCGAGCGTCACGGGCTCGACGGCCACCTCCTGGAAGCCTGCGTCCTCGAGCAGCGTCGCGAACGCTCCCGGAGCCGCGAGCGCGAACGGTCCCGGGCGGCCGGGCGGCGGCGGCTCGTTCAGCCCGAGCTCGATCAGCGTGCCGGACGGGATCGTCATCCAGGGATTGGCGTCCGGCGCGTCCCACACGGCCGCCGCGAGCCTCCCGCCGGGCTTCAGGACCCGGCGGCATTCCGACAGGGCGGCAGCCGGATCGAGGCACAGCATCAGGCCCCAGCGGCACATGATCGCGTCGACGCTCGCAGTCTCGAGATCGATCCACTCGAGCTGGAGCTGGCGGAACTCGACGTTCTCCACGCCCTGGTCGGCCGCCCGCTCGCGTGCGACGCCGAGCATCGCCTCGCTCGCGTCGCTGCAGATCAGCGTGCCGTCGGGGGCGACACGCTTCGCCGCCAGGAATCCCGTGTCCCCGGGCCCGGCGGCCAGCTCGAGCACTCGCTCGCCAGGCTCCGGACCGACCAGCTCGAGCATTCGCAGCGAGACCGGCATCGCATGCTCACGGACCGAGTCTGCCTGGCGCCCCCAGCCCGCTGCCTGGTGATCCCAGGCATCGAGCATCTCGGCCCGGACCAGGTCGCCGTCGACGCTCATCGGTGGGCTGGCCGCCCGGATCGGGTTCCCGCGCCGTTGCCGATCCGGCTCGCGACCGCGCCGAACGCGGCTTCGGCCTGCTCGCGCAGGCGCCGCTCGAAGATCGCGACGAGCGCGCCGGAGGCGAGCGGTGCGAGCCGCTCGGTCGCCTGCTCGAGCGCCGGCCAGCGCTCGGCCGGCATCCCCGCCCGCTCGAACGGTCCCAGCACCTGCGCGACGAACAGCTCGACGAACGCCTGCGCGACCGCGTCGCAATGTCGCTCGGCCGCCTCGAACACGTCGAGTGCCGCAGCCGCCGGGATCCCGCGCCCGACCGCCTCCTCCGCGACCGCCAGCAGCGACGGGCTCGGCACCTCGTAGACGCCGTCACCGGCCCGGACGAGCACGCCGAGCCGCTCGGCGCGCGCGAGGATCGCCGGCGCCTGGGCCGGCTCGATCCGGAAGCGACGGCCGAGCTCCCCGACCGTCAGCGTCGCCGGACGCTCGTCGCGGATGTGCGCGAGCGCACCGCGGAACCGCTGCTCGTCGAGCAGGCGCTTGATCCCTCCGAGGTTGAAGCCCTGAGCCTGCAGGTCGCGGATCATCCGCAGCTGCGTGATGTGGCCCGGCCCGTAGTAGCCGACCCGCACGCGCACCTCCGGCGGCGCCAGCAGGCCCCGCGCCTGGTGGGAGCGGATGTTGCGCACGGTCATCCCCGACTCTGCGGCGAGCTGCTCGATCGTCAGCTGGTTGGGGGAGTCGACGGTGGCGGCCTGGGACACCGATCGATCTTAGGACACCCCGACCATCACGGCAGCGCCAGTTCCCGCCGCAGCAGCTTGCCCGACGGCCCTCGCGGCAGCTCGACCGCGAGCACGATCTCTTTCGGCACCTTGAACGCCGCCAGCCGCTGCGCGCAGAACTGGCGCAGCTCCTCGGGCGTCACAACGACGCCTTCCCGGAGCACCACCTTTGCAGTCACGGCCTCCCCCCACTCCGGATGCGCGCGCGCGTACACGCCCGCGTCGGCCACCGCCGGGTGACGGCTGAGGACCTCCTCGACCTCGGCCGGCGCGCCGTTCTCGCCGCCGGAGACGATCGTGTCGGCGAGCCGCCCGACCACCTCGAGCCGGCCGCGCTCGAGCCGGCCGAGATCGCCGGTGTGCAGCCAGCCGTCGGCGGCGACCGCCCCGGGCGCGACGATCGGGCCGCGAACGAGGATCTCGTCGGCGGCGATCGCCAGCTCGACCCCCGGCAGCGGAAACCCGAACGTCGCGATCTGCGAGCAGGCTTCGGTCATCCCGTACGTCGGCGCGACCGGCACGCCGGCCGCCGCCGCTCGTTCGAGCAGGGCCGGCGGGATCGGGCCGCCGCCGAGCAGTGCCCAGCGCAGCGCCGGCGGGCGCTCGAGCCCGGCGTCGAGCAGCCGCGCGAGCATCGTCGGGACAAGCGACACGAGCGTGATCCGCCGCGCCGGCGACATCAGCTCGGCCAGCACCGCGGTCGTTTCGAAGCGTTCGTGCAGCACGGCCGTCGTCGCGTAGATCGTCGAGCGGACGAGGATCGAGAGGCCGCCGACGTGGGCGAGCGGCATCGCGCACAGCCACCGCTCGTCGAGATCGAGCCCGAGCATCGCCGCCGAGCCGAGCGCGCTCGCCTGCCAGTTGCCGTACGTCAGCTCGACCTGCTTCGGAGCGGCGGTCGTGCCCGACGTGTGCAGCACCGCCGCCACCTCGCCGGATCGCAGCACTGTCGCGCGCGATCGGCGCAGCGCGCGCTCGGGCTCGCTCAGCCGCGGGTCGATCGGCAGCGCCGGGCGGCCGGCGAGCAGGCAGGCGTGGAACGCGACCGCGAACTCGAGTCGGTCGTCCAGCTCGAGCACGACCGGCCCCGGTGCTCGAAGTTCCGCGGCGCGGGCCCGCGCGCACGCCAGCAGCTCGGCGTACGTCACCCGCTCGTCGCGGTACTCGATCGCGACCCTGTCGGGACGCCTCGCCGCCGCCGTCGCTAACCAGTCCACCACCCGCGAAACGGTAGTCTCAGCCGCCGTGGGAGTCACCTGGGAATCCGGCGCAGGGGAGTTCGTCGACATCCGCTACGAGCTCGCGAGCGGCGACGGGCTCGACCCCGAGGGCGTCACGATCGCGAAGCTCACGATCGACCGCCCCGAGGTTCGCAACGCCTTCCGGCCGGAGACGGTCGTCGAGCTGATGCAGGCGTTCGAGCTGGCGCGCGAGAACCCCTCCGTGGGCGTGATCATCCTCACCGGCGAGGGTCCCGACGCGTTCTGCTCGGGCGGCGACCAGCGGGTGCGCGGCGCCTATGGCTACGTCACCGGCGCCGACCTGAGCCAGGCGGGGCGCCACCAGGCCGATTCCCGCCCACCCACCCCCGCCGGCCGCTTTCACGTGACCGACCTGCACGTCCAGATGCGCCGGCTCCCGAAGCCGATCGTCGCGATGGTCGCGGGGTACGCGGTCGGCGGCGGTCATGTCCTGCACGTCGTCTGCGATCTCACGATCGCCGCCGACAACGCCCGCTTCGGCCAGACCGGCCCGCGCGTCGGCAGCTTCGACGGCGGCTTCGGCGCGAGCGTGCTGTCGCGGCTCGTCGGGCCCAAGAAGGCCAAGGAGATCTGGTTCCTGTGCCGCCAGTACGACGCCGAGCAGGCGCTCGAGATGGGGCTCGTGAACGCGGTCGTCCCGCTCGCGCGGCTCGAGCAGGAGACGATCGGCTGGTGCCGCGAGATGCTCCGGCACTCGCCGTTCGCGTTGCGGCTGCTGAAGGCTTCGTTCAACGCCGACGAGGACGGCCTGGCCGGCATCCAGCAGCTCGCCCACGACGCCAACCTGCTGTTCTACATGAGCGAGGAGGCGGCCGAGGGACGCCAGGCGTACCTCGAGAAGCGCCGGCCCGATTTCTCGCAGTTTCCCCGCCGCGCGTGATGGCGTCGTCGGGATTGATTCCCGCCCAACCACCGCCCGGCCACGCGGCGGCAAGGCCCAGCGGGGTCCGCATCTGGGTGATGGCGGCGCGCCTGCGGACGCTGCCGGCGGCGCTCGCTCCGGTGCTGGTCGGTACCGCGTTCGCCGGCTACCTGCACGTCTTCCATCCGTTGCGGTTCGTCGCGGCCCTGCTCGGCGCGGTCCTGATCCAGGTCGGCACGAACCTGTCCAACGACTACTCCGACGCGCGCCGTGGCGCCGACGCCGAGGACCGGCTCGGCCCGGTCCGCGTGACCGCGGGCGGGCTCGTCCCGCCGCGCCAGGTGCTGCTCGCGACCTACGCATCGTTCGGCCTGGCGGTGCTCGTCGGCAGCTACCTGATCGCGGTCGCGGGCTGGCAGCTGCTGCTGATCGGCGTCGCCTCGATCCTCGCCGGCGTCCTCTACACGGGCGGGCCGCGGCCATACGGCTACGAGGGGCTCGGCGAGGTGTTCGTGTTCCTGTTCTTCGGGCTCGTCGCGGTCGTCGGCTCCTCGTACGTGCAGCTCGAGCGCTACCACGGCTCGGCGTTCGCGCTGGCCGTCCCGGTCGGACTGCTGGCGACCGCGATCCTGGTGGTCAACAACATCCGCGACATCGACACGGACCGCCGCGCTGGCAAGAAGACGCTGGTGGTCCGCCTGGGTCGCTCCCGCGCCCGAACTGCATACGCGGTGTGCGTCAACCTGCCGTACGCGTGCGTGCTGCTGCTCGGGCTGTTCGACGGCGGCCTGACGCTGTGGCTGCTGCTCCCGTGGATCACGATTCCGATCGCCGTGCGCCTGATGCGGATCGTCGATCGCCAGACCGACGGTCCGACGCTGAACCGCGCGCTCGCCGGCACCGGCCAGCTCCAGCTCGCGTTCTGCGTGCTGCTGAGCGCCGGGCTGCTGCTCAGCCGGTGAGGCTCGAGTACGACACGCTTCAGGCGCGCCTGCGCGCGCCGTTGGTCTCCGCGCACGGCCCGACCAGCGTGCGGCCGCTGGTGCGAGTCAGGCTGATCGAGTGCGATGGGAGCTTCGGCGAGGGCGAGGCGGCGCCGCTTGCGTCCTACGACGGGGTCACCGTCGACCAGGTCGTCCGCGCGCTCGAGGCGTGGGAGCCGGGCGGCGCCCTGCCCGCGCTGCCGCAGGCGGCGGCGGCGCTCGACCTGGCGCTCTGGGACCTCCGCGGCAAGCGCGCCGGCGAGCCGGTGTGGCGGCTGCTCGGCGCCTCGGAGCCGCCCCGCGTGCCGGTCAACGCGTCGATCGGCGCGGAGGAGCCCGGCAGGGCCGCGGCACTGGCACTGAAGGCCAGTGCCGCGGGATTCACCTGCGTGAAGCTGAAGGTCGGCATCGGCGACGATCTCGCGCGCGTGCGCGCGGTGCGCGAGGCTGGCGGCGCTGGGCTCCGGCTACGGCTCGACGCGAACGGCGCCTGGACAGTCGACGAGGCGGTCTCGATGCTCGACGCGCTGGCGCCG
>DAHUYL010000116.1 GCA_027315255.1 Solirubrobacterales bacterium
CCAGTCGCTGATCGCCTCGCGCGTGCCGTCGGGATGGTTGACGCTCGCGATCAGGCCGAACACGAACGGCGAGGAGGGGTGGGTGCTGGCCCACCAGTTGCTCGTCTCGATGTCAACCGGAGGGACCGGCTCGGGGACGAATGCGTACATGTCGGCGAAGCTGCCGTCGTCGCCGCCCGCCTGGAGCACGAGCTGAGGGCCTTCGGCGAGCACGCGAAAGCTCCAGCCGGACTGCTCGTAGGCGCCGCCGTGGCTCTGACCGAACGGGATCGGGTCGAGCAGCGTCCCGAGGCCGAAGCCGGCGTCGGCGTGCCAGCGGTGGCCATCCTCGTCCGTGACGCGCAGGACGAGGTGGGTGCGGGGCCGAACGGCGCCGGGCGGCGCGCCCTGCCGCACGCGAGCGAGCATCGGCTCGACCTCGAGTCCGATGTGCTCGAGCGCCGAGCCGAGCAGCAGGTTGTGCTCGAAGCAGTATCCACCGCGCCGCCGGTCGACGAGCTTGCGCTCGAGGTCCTCCTGTGCGAGCGACACGGGGATGCCCCTATGCGGATCGAGGTTCTCGAACGGGATCGAGGTCGCGTGCGCGCGGTGGATGTCGTGCAGCGTCGGGGATCCGGCACCGTCGAGCCCGATCCGCTCGAGGTAGGCGTCGAAGTCGATCACGTCGACGGACTCTTATCGAATCCCGAGGATCTTCGCGGGTTGCTCTTCGGCGGACCTCGTTTGATCGTCGTCATGACCACGATCCTGATTCTGAACGGCATCTCCTCGGCCCTTGCCGGAGCCGCGAGCGGTTGGACCGCGAGGCAGTCACGACGGCGGGCGCGAGAGGCGCTGGCACTCGGCCTGGTTCGCGCCAACGGCGGAGGCGGGCGCATGCGCTCCGGCTGATCCTCGAGGCGGGTCGAGCGCCTCGCGGGTCGAGCGCCTCGCCGACCTCCTCGCCGCGCAGCGGGCGCCAGCCGGCTGGTACGGGTCGTCTGCACCCTGGTTCGGCGCGTAGCGGACACGACGGAGTCAGCGGACTCGCCGGAATCCTCGACACCCGTCTGATTCGCCTTGCTACTGCCCGCACCCGACCGCGACGCGAACCCGCCGGCGCTCGCACCGCGGTGCCGGACGGCTGCCCTGGGAATCGACGAAGCCGCGCGACCGCGGCGGCAGACGATCGCCTAAGCGACGCTGCCTGTCGGCTACGCAGCGGTTGCCGGCGCCGACTGTCCCGGAACGTCGCGGTTCTCCATCACGAACTGGCTGGCGAGGAACGCCGCGCCCTGCGGATCGGCGATCACGGTCATCCGCACCCATGGGGCGTCGAACGGCTCCATCAGCAGCTTGCCGCCGAGCTCGACCGCCTTTGCGGCGATCGCGTCGGCGTCGTCCACCGCGAACACGACGCTCCAGTTCGGCGGGGCGCCACGGTCGCTGGCCGACATCGGGTCGAAGTTCGCGACCACGTCCTCGAAGCCTGCCGGGGCGCCGACGGCGGCCATGTCCTGGCGGAGCGTCGGATGGGCGAGTTCGAGGTGATCGCCGTAGCCCGGGAGCGTCCACGCGGTGAAGCCGCTGTCCAGGCTCAGGATGTGCCAGTCGAACACGGCGCCGTAGAACGCCATGGCGGCGTCCCTGTCGTTGCACGTGAGCGTGTTGAAGTTGACCGTGCCGTGCTCGTTGACGAGCCGCGACCCGCGATGCTCTCGCGGCTGCCAGACGTTGATGACGGCGCCCTCGGTGTCGGCGAGGACCGCCATCCGGCCGGCCCCCATCACGTCGAACGGCTCGCCCAGCACGCTGCCGCCGGCGGCCGTCGCCTGCGTGGCGGTTTCGTCGGCGCTGTCGACCCACACGTAGCTGTTCCACATCGGCTGCGGCGGTGCCCCGGGCGGCGTCGAGCCGATCCCCGCTACGTCGAGTCCGCGCAGCCTCGCCATGAAGTAGAGGCTGTCGGATCCCTCCGGCATCATCTGCTCGCACTCCCAACCGAACAGGCCGCTGTAGAAGTCGGCGGCGGCCTGCGGGTCGGGGTGGCTCGTGTCCACCCAGCAGGGCACCCCCGGGATGTACCCATCACGCTCCGGCATCGCTGCTCCTCTCGCTGTCGTTGGCAATCGACCGCAACGTACTCCGATCGGGTGCTCGCGTGGGCGACCCGGCCCTCGATCGAGGTCGATATCTGTCCGCGTCGCGTGGCCGGTAGGCTGTCGCCGATGGAGCTGCGAGCACTCGGCCGCACCGGCGTCAAGGTGAGCTGTCTGTGCCTCGGGGCGATGATGTTCGGGGAGTGGGGGAACCCCGACCACGAGGACGGGGTCCGGATCATCCATCGCGCCCTCGACGCCGGGATCAACTTCGTCGACACGGCGGACGTGTACTCGCGCGGGGAGTCCGAGGAGATCGTCGGCAAGGCGCTTGCCGGGGGCCGGCGCGACCGCGTCGTGCTCGCGACCAAGGTGCACGGCACGATGGGGGAGGACCCCAACCAGTTCGGCAACTCGCGGCGGTGGATCATCCGCGAGGTCGAGGACAGCCTGCGGCGACTCCGGACCGACTGGATCGATCTCTACCAGATCCACCGGCCCGAGCCGGGCACCGACATCGAGGAGACGCTCGGTGCGCTCAGCGACCTGGTCCACGCCGGCAAGGTTCGCTACATCGGATCCTCGACGTTCCCGGCGAGCATGCTGGTCGAGGCCCAGTGGGCGGCGGAGCGGCGCAACCTGGAGCGGTTCGCCTGCGAGCAGCCGCCGTACTCGATCCTCGCCCGCGGGATCGAGGCGGACGTCCTGCCCACCTGCCAGCGCTACGGCGTCGGAGTGATCCCGTGGAGCCCGCTCGCGGGCGGGTGGCTGACCGGCCGCTACCGCGCGGGCGCCGAGCTCCCGTCGTCGCTGCGTGCGCAGCGCGTCCCCGGCCGCTTCGACATGTCGCTGCCGGCGAACCAGCGCAAGCTCGAGCTCGTCACGCAGCTGGCGGACCTGGCCGACGAAGCCGGGATCAGCCTGATCCAGCTTGCGCTCGCATTCGTGCTGCGCCACCCGGCGGTGACCGCCGCGATCATCGGTCCGCGAACGCTCGAGCACCTCGAGAGCCAGCTGGGGGCGGCTGACGTCACGCTCTCGATCGAGGTCCTCGACCGGATCGACGCGCTGGTGGCGCCGGGGACGAACGTCAACGCCGCCGACGCCGGCTGGGAGAACCCGTCGCTCGCGCCGGCCGCGCGCCGCCGGTAGCTCGCGCGCTCGGCGCGCTATACTGAACCGAAGTCAAGTCGAGACGATGGGCTTCTTCGAGAGATATTTCGCAGCGCTCGACGGGCCTGACCCGCTCAGCTCGCTCGAGCTCGTCGCGCACGATGCGCGTTTCTCGATCCTGTGGTCGGCGGACGGCAGTACCACGGAGATCGTCGGCGGGCGCGAGGATCTGCGCCGGTTCATCGAGGCCGGGGACGACTGGCGCGGTTGGAGGCACCACATCCTCTGGTCTGCCGGGGACGGCGACGGCGAGTTCGCGGCCGGGGAGACCCGGTACGACGATGGCACGAAGATCGGCACCTACACGGTCTTCGCCCAGCTCGACGGCGACGGACGGATGTCGCGCTACATGGCGGCCCGCACGCCCGTCGCCAGCTTCAGCACGCGCTAGTAGTGTCCTGCACCACAGATTCGTCACATATCTGAGCGCGTCTGGACCCGCCTGAGGGGATGCGGCGACACCGCCGTGCCACCTGTACGACTTGTGTCACCGCCTCCGCTCGTCCACGCCCAGCCATCGCTCATCTAGGCAACGAATTTCCGGTGCAGGCCACCAGCAGTGCTTTGTCGGGCTGAACGCGATCGTCGGGCGGTCCGCGACGCTCGGGGCGAGCGGGCCGCCGCACTCGGGCGGTCGGGATTGGGTGCGCGCGATCCGGGCACAGCTGGATTTGCGGGGTCGCTTGCGGGTGTTGTCCTGCGGGGGTGAGGAGGTGCGCGCGGTCGGGCGCTGCCGGCCCTGGGTGCTGGTCACGGTCGGTGTGTCGCGTGGAAACGGCATAAGCTCGACAGCACCGAGGTTTGCGGTTGGGGTGGTGCGGATCGGCTGCGTATGGGGGCGTGGGTGCGCGCGGTGTGGTCGCGGGGCCGGTGCTGGTGCGGTTGTGCCGGTCGGCGGCTGGGGCTGAGCTCGTCGACGCCGGTCTGGCGCTGCGCCGTGCACCCACGGTCGTTGGCGACGAGTGCTCCACCTGACAGAGCACTGCCAGCTAGCTGAGGGGAGGCGGCGGCACCGCCGTACCACCGGTACGACACGTGTCACCGCCTCCCCTTATCCACGCCCAGCCGTCGCTCGTCTATGCAACGAATTCCGGTGCAGGCCACT
>DAHUYL010000129.1 GCA_027315255.1 Solirubrobacterales bacterium
ACCCCGAGCATCGGCTCGAGCAGCACCGGCAGCCGCGGATCGTCGGCGGCCACCCGCGCGATCGCGCCCGCCGGATCCCCGGCGTCGAGCCCGAGCCGCTCGAGCAGCAGCCGTGCCGCCTCGGTCAGGTCGTAGCCGGGCTGGCGCTCGCCGAGCCGCGCCAGCACCGGCGCCAGCTTCAGCAGCGCGTTGTCGCCGGTCCGCGGCATCGACGCATGGCCGGCGGTGCCGCGCGCGGTCAGCTTCATCCGGAAGATCCCCTTCTCGCCGCAGCAGACCCCGTACCTGCGCGCGCCGCCGAACGTGAACGCCGCTCCCGCCCCCTCGTTGATCAAGAGATCGCAGCGGACCTTGTCGGGCCGCTGCTCGGTCAGCCAGCGGGCGCCGGCCTCGCCGCCGGTCTCCTCGTCGGCGACGAACACGAGCTTCAGCGCGCCCCGCGCCGGGCGCCACCCGTCGCGTGCCAGCGACGCCGCCGCGACCGCCTCGGCGGCCACCTGCGACTTCATGTCGAGCGCCCCGCGGCCCCACAGGAAATCGCCCTCGACCGTTCCCGACCATGGGTCGAGCGCCCACTCGTCGGCCGCCGCCAGCACCGTGTCGACGTGCCCGAGGTACACCATCACCGGCCCATCGGGGACGGCGCCGCCGTCACTGCCCGGCGCGGCCAGCGTCGCGATCAGGTTCGGCCGTCCCTGCACCGCGGTCAGGAGCTCGCACTCGAAACCGGCCTGGCGCAGGTACGCGGCCAGGTACTCGACCGCGTCCCGCTCGTTCCCCGGCGGGTTGACCGTGTTGAAGCGAACCAGCCGCTGCAGCACCTCGGTCGTCTCGCGCTGAAGCTCGGACATCAGGCGCCCAAGCCTAAACGACTACCCTCCGCCTCCGTGCCCGACCCCACGATCCAAGCCGGCGACGAGCGGGACCTGCGGCTCGCGCTCGAGCTCGCCGACCTCGCCGACGCGCTGACGCTCAGCCGTTACGGCGCCGCCGACCTGAAGGTCCAGACGAAGCCGGACCTGACGCCCGTGACCGAGGCCGACCAGGCGGTCGAGCGGGCGCTGCGCGAGCGGCTGGCACAGGCCCGCCCCGACGACCAGATCGTCGGCGAGGAGTACGGCGGCGCGGCCGCGGCCGGCCGCTGCTGGATCGTCGACCCGATCGACGGCACCAAGAGCTACGTCCGCGGGCTGCCGACCTGGTCGACCCTGATCGCGCTCGAGCAGGCCGGCCACGGCCTCGTGTCGGTCGTCTCGATGCCGGCGCTCGGGCGCCGCTGGTGGGCGCGTCGCGGCGCCGGGGCGTTCGCCGACGGCCGCCCGATCCGCGTCTCCGAGGTCTCGGCGCTGGCAGACGCCCAGCTGCTGTGGAGCGGGTTCGAGGAGTGGGATGCGATCGGCGGCATCGACCGGCTGCTCGCGCTCGGCCGTGCGTGCTGGCGCAGCCGCGGGATCGGCGACGCCTGGCAGTACATGCTCGTCGCCGAAGGCGCCGCCGAATTCGCCTGCGATCCCGAGGCCAAGCTGTGGGACCTCGCGGCGGTGCGCCTGATCGTCGAGGAGGCGGGTGGCCGTTTCACCGATCTGACGGGCGCCGTCACCGCGGCCGGCGGCAGCGGCCTCGCGAGCAACGGCCTCCTCCACGACGCGGCGCTCGGACTGCTGGCGCCGCCGGGCCTCGGTACTACCCAGCTGGGCCAGTCGTAGCCGGCGAGACCGTACTATCCTTGTACGACATGGTTCGAACGATGGCCCGATGAGGATCATCGCCCACCCTGACCCGGTGCAGCTCAGCCTGCCGGGCGTGCTTCACGCGCTGAGCGACCCGGTCCGCCTGGAGATCGTGCGCGCATTGGGCGAGGAGGGTGAGCTGAGTTGCGGCGCGCTCGAGGTGCCGGTCTCGAAGTCGACCCTCACCCACCACCTCAAGGTGCTGCGCGAGGCGGGCCTGACCTACACCCGGGCCGAGGGCGTGCAGCGGTTCGTATCGCTGCGCCGCGACGACGTCGAGCGCCGCTTTCCCGGCCTGCTCTCCTGCGTGCTCGAGGATTCCGTCCAGGTTCCGCTGCAGCGCCTGACTACGGCAGTCTGATCCCGGCGCCTGAGCTCTCGAGTGTCGACTTTGAAGAGTCGGCGAAGAACCGCTGCACGGCCTTGACCGGACACGCGTCGGACCGTATAATTCGATCATCCTCAAACTAGCGAACAACGGAGTCATCACGAACTCTCTGACACCGAAGGGCCGCATTCGCGGCCAACACACCGATACCGAACACCGTAAGCGCCCCGGACGGGTGCCGTCGGCCGCCGCTAGCGAGCGGCGTCGGCGGCGTAGCACCGCGGCCGCGCCGGCCGTGCACGATTCGCGCGTCAGGCGCGAGCCGCTGGCCGTCGACGGCTCGCTCGAGTCGCTCGAGCTGTTCTTCCGCGCCGCCCGCGCCCACCGGCTGCTGACCGCCGCCGAGGAGATCGAGCTGGCGCAGCGGATCGAGCGCGGCGACCTCGAGGCGAAGGAGCGGATGATCAACGCCAACCTCCGGCTGGTGGTGGCACAGGCGCGCCGCTACCAGGGCCACGGGCTGCCGCTCGAGGACCTCGTCCAGGAGGGCATGCTCGGACTGATCCGCGCCGTCGAGAAGTTCGACTGGCGCAAGGGCTTCAAGTTCTCGACCTACGGGACGTTGTGGATCCGCCAGGCGATCCAGCGCGGGCTGCAGAACTCCGGCCGCACGATCCGCGTGCCGGTGCACGTCGCGCAGCGCCAGGTCAAGATCCGCAAGCTCGAGGCCGAGCTGAACCTGAAGCTCGGCCGTGAGCCGACCGACGAGGAGCTGGCGGCCGTCGCGGAGCTGCCGATCGAGCAGGTCACCGAGGTGCGCGAGCTGGCACGGGCGATGTCGAGCCTCGACCAGCCGGTCGGCGACGACGCCGAGGCGTCGCTCGGCGACCTTTTGCCGAGCTCCGTGCCGGAGGTGTCCGAGCAGGTGGCGGACGTCCTGCGCGACCAGCAGCTGGCCTCGGTCGTCTCGCGGCTGCCCGAGCTGGAGCGCGCGGTGATCGAGCGCCGCTTCGGCCTCACCGGCGACGACCCCCGCACGATCCGGGAGACCGGGTCGGAGCTCGGGATCTCCGCAGCCCGGGCGGGCGAGCTCGAGGCGCGCGCACTGGCGCGGATGGCGGCCCTGCCCGAGCTCGAGGGGCTCCGCACCGCCGCGTAGCCTTGACGAGCCGATGTCTCGGCTCTTCGAAGACGACAGCGCAGCAGCGGGGGTGCCGCTTGGTGATGCGGCACCCCCGTCAAGCGTCCCGCTGGCCGCCCGCATGCGCCCGCGGACGCTCGACGAGTTCGTCGGGCAGGCTCGGCTGCTGGCGCCCGGGTCGCCGCTGCGCCGGGCGATCGAGGCCGGCCGCCCGCACTCGATGATCCTGCACGGTCCCCCCGGCAGTGGCAAGACGACGCTCGCGCGGATCGTCGCGCACGCCTCGGGCGCCGCGTTCGAGGAGGAGAGCGCCGTGCAGGCGGGCCGCGCGGAGGTGCGGGCCGTGATCGAGCGGGCCCGCCAGCGCCGCCAGGGGATCGCCGGGGCAGGCGGGGGCAAGGCGACGGTCTTCTTCCTCGACGAGATCCACCGCTTCAACAAGGCCCAGCAGGACGCGCTGCTCCCCGCCGTCGAGGACGGGCTCGTGACGCTGATCGGCGCGACCACCGAGAACCCCTACTTCGAGGTCAACTCCGCCCTGCTGTCGCGGGCCCGGGTGTACGAGCTCGACGTGCTGCAGGCGGCCGAGGTGCTCGTACTGCTGCGGCGCGCGGTGGCGCGCGGCGAGTGCGGCGATCCGGCCCGGATCGACCGGTCGGCGCTCGAGCTCGCAGCCGAGTGGACCGGCGGCGACGCGCGCGCCGCGCTCGGCGCGCTCGAGCTGGCCTGCGAGGCGGCCGGCGACGCCGGCCCGGTCACGGTGCAGCTGATCCGCGAGGCGCTCCAGCGCCGCACGATCGCCTACGACCGCGAGGCCGACAACCACTACGACACGATCTCCGCCTGGATCAAGGCGACCCGCGGGTCGGACCCCGACGCCTCGCTCTACTACCTGGCGGTGATGCTCGAGGGCGGCGAGGACCCGCGCTTCATCGCTCGCCGGATGGTGATCCTCGCCTCCGAGGACGTCGGCAACGCCGACCCCCACGCGCTGGGCGTCGCGACGGCGGCGGCCGCGGCCGTGGAGCACGTCGGGCTTCCTGAGGCGGAGTTCGCGCTCGCGCAGGCGGCGATCTACCTGTCGCTGGCCCCGAAGTCGGATGCCGCCAAGCGCGCGATCGCCGCGGCCCGCCGGTTCGTCCGCGAGCACGGGGCGCAACCGCCTCCGCCGCACCTGCGTTCCTCCACGCGCAGCGACCACGGCTACGACAGCCCCCACGCCCATCCGGATCACCTCTCCGCCCAGGAGTTGATGCCCGACCACGCGATCGGCGAGACGTTCTACCTCCCCGACGATGCCGAGGCGGAGCTGCGCGCGCGGCTGGAGGCGATCCGCCGTGCCCGCGGGCGAGAAGGGGGCGAACCCGGACGCGGTCCAGCCTCTGAACAGTATGCGACCCCAACACGAGCCGAATCTGCCAACCCCCCCGACCAAGAGGGGGGTGGCAGCTCCAGCCAGCTCTGAGCGGGTCGGAGCTGCCACCGGGGTCCGCGTCGAGGGGGTTGGCAGATTCGTCGTGGTCTCGGGTTCGCGCAACGAGCGGCTGGCGCGCCTCGCCGCCGCCCAGGAGGGCCGGGGCTCTCGAGCGCAACTACTGACGATCGGCCTCACGCCAGCGATGATCGACACGCGGCTGCGCACCGGGGCGCTGCTTTCGACGCGGTTTCGTGGCGTCTACGCAATCGGCCACGACCGACCGACCGAGCTCAGCGCCGAGGTGGAGGCGCTCCTTGCCTGCGGCCGCTTCGCTGTCCTCAGCCATCTCACCGCCGCCGCGCTTCACGGGCTGGTCGGCGAGCGTCCCCGGGAAGTGCACGTGACGATGCTGCGCGGTAGTCACGGTGCCAGCCGCGCCGGCCTGCGCGTGCACCGCACGACGCGTCTCACTCGGACCGACGTCGTCGTGCGCCGCGGCGTGCGGCTGACGACGGCGGCCCGCACCTTGAGCGACATGGCGGAGGTCTGCCGCGCCCGCGTCGTCGAACGTGCCTGCGACGAGGCACTCGCTCGGCGGCTGGTCAGCCCGACCAAGCTCCGTGAGACGATCGCACGCCTGCCGGGACGGCGCGGCAGCGCCTTCCTCGAGGGGCTGCTCGATCCCGACCGCGCCCGTGGCGTGACGCGCAGCGACGCCGAGGAGCGGCTGCTGGCGCAGCTGCGGGCCGCGGGAATCCCCGACCCGGAGCGCAACGTCCCGATCGGGCCGTTCGTGGTCGACTTCCTCTGGCCCGCCGCGGGGCTGGTGATCGAGGTGGACAGCTACACGTGGCACGGAGGGCCGGCCGCGTTCAAGCAGGACCGCCGCAAGGAGGCGTACCTCGCCGACCGCGGCCTGCGCCTGCTCCGCGTCACCTGGGAGATGATGGACTCGCCGTTGCCGCTGAACACCCGAATCGTGCGGGCGCTCGGCGGAGCCTGAAACCAGCGGTGAGGCGGGCGCGGGGCTGGGCCGACTAGCCTTACGCAGATGCCCGCCCAGGCCTACCAGGGAAAAGAGTGCGTCTGCCAGTACCGCAAGGGGATCTGCGACCAGACGTGCGTCCGGGACATGCTCTCGACCCCGTTCTACATGGCCTGCCTGCGCCTGTCCGGCCGCCGCTGCCTGGTCGTCGGGGGCGGTGACATCGGTCTCGAGAAGGTGGAGGGACTGCTCGCCTGCGGCGCCGAGGTGACGCTCGTCGCCCCGGCGGCGCACCCGGAGCTCGAGGCGCTCGCGCGCGAGGGGTCGCTGGTCTGGCACGCCCGTGACTACCGCCCCGAGGACCTCGAGGGGTGCCTGATCGCGATCGCGGCGACCGGCGACAGCGAGATCAACATCCGCGTGTCCGAGGATGCCGAGCGGCGCTCGATGCTCGTCAACGTCGTCGACGTGCCGCCGCTGTGCAACTTCATCCTGCCTGCGATCGTCCGCACCGGCCCGCTCGCGATCGCGATCTCCACCGCCGGCGCCTCCCCCGCGCTCGCCAAGCGGATGAAGCGTGAGATCGCCGAGCTGTTCGGCGACGAGTACGCCCAGCTGGCCGTCCTGCTCAACGACGCCCGCGGCTGGGCGAAGTCGACGCTGCCGACCTACCAGGATCGCCGCGACTTCTTCGAGGGGATCGTGGGCGGCGAGCCTGACCCGATCGAGCTGCTCCGAGCCGGCGACGCCGCCGCCGTCAGGGACCTGATCGACAGCGCCCAGCGCGCGGTCCAGCCCGCCTGATTGCCGAAAGGCGGGCTCGGGTGAGACGATGGCCGGCGAGCTGACCCACCTCGACGAGCACGGCCGCGCGCGGATGGTCGACGTCGGCGACAAGCCGGCGACCGAGCGCCGCGCGCGTGCACGGGCGGTCGTGCGCCTGTCGCCCGAGACCGCACGCTTGATCGCCGCCGGGGAGGCGCCGAAGGGCGACGTGCTCGCGGTCGCGCGGATCGCCGGCATCCAGGCGGCCAAGCGCACGAGCGAGCTGATCCCCTTGTGCCACCCGCTGGCGCTCACCTACGCCGGCGTCGAGGCCAGCGTCGACGCCGACGCGGGCGAGGTCGTGCTGGTCGCCGAGGCGCGCACGACCGGCCCGACCGGCGTCGAGATGGAGGCGCTGACCGCCGCCGCGGTCGCCGCCCTGACCGTCTACGACATGGTCAAGGCGGTGCAGCGCGGCGCCGAGATCACGCAGGTGACGCTGCTCGAGAAGGCCGGCGGGCGCTCGGGCGAGTGGCGGCGCGAGACGTGACCGTCGCCGGCTACGGCGGCGTCAGGTGACCGAACGAAAGGCCGTCGCAGGTTCCGACGCGTACCCCGGCGTTCCCACCGCTGGCCAGCAGCTGGCCGCCGAACGAGAACCCGCCGGTGATGTCGGTCTGCGGCGGGAAGCTCGCGAAGCTGAAGAAGCCGCCGGGGTTGAGCGGGATCGGGTGCGGGAGGTTTGCATTCCCGGTGCAGACGGTCCCGTTGGGCTCGGGCTCCGAGAAGGAGGTGCTGATCGACGTGACCTGGTTGCCGGAGACGCACACGCTCAGCGACGCCACCAACCTCGACCCTGGGTTGCCCGATGCTCTCCAGCACCCGTTCAGCGGCGTCGGAGGCGGCGGCGGGGGCACGGTGACGGTCGTGGTGGTGCCGCTCCCACCGGTCGGGGTCCCCTTCGCCCAGCATTGCCCGCTGTAGCCGTTGCCGAGGTCAGCCACGAGCACGCTGTTGACACCCGGGTATTGGTGCTGGCAGGCAGCCGCGAAGTCGATCGGCTGCTGCTGCCCGGAGAACGACACGCAACCCCAGGCGAGCGCCGCGTTCGGGGCGATCACCGGCGTGTTCAGCTGGCTGTGGGCGAAGCCGATCGAGCGGCAGTAGCCGTCGAGATCCAGACCGCCGAGGATCACGGTGAACCCAGGAGGCGGGGCCGGGTTGACGCCCGAGCTATCGCGGAAGATCGGAGCCGGCGGCGGGCCTGATGGTGGGCTGAAGCTGATCGGCTGGCAGCCGACCGTGATCGGATCGCCGCTGGCGGCGGCGGTGCGAGCCAGCGCTCCGTGCTTGCGGTCGTGCTTGTGCAGCTTGCGCCACAGCTCGATCTCCTTGCGGGTCGGGATCAGCGGGATGTAGTGCCGTCCGGCGGACTCCACGACCATCCGGTAGGTCTTGATCAGCCCCTCGCGCTTACCGCGATGCCTGCTCGCGCGGGCGGCGACCGCTCCGCCCGGCGCGGGAGCCTCCGTCGCGGTCAGTAGGCACGCTCCCTGCGTGTCGACCGGAAGGCCGTGGTAGCCGCCTGGCAGCACCGGTCCGTCCCCGTTTCCGCCACGGGACCCAGACAGGCTGAAACCCGAGCTGGCCGACGCGAACTGGGCGGAGCCGAACGTCGCCGTGACGGACTGCGCACCGCTCATCGCGACCGTGCAGACGGTCGACGTGCCCGAGCAGCCGCCGCCTGCCCAACCGGCGAACGTCGAGCCGGGGTGCGGTGCGGCGGTCAGGGTGACGTCTGTTCCCTGCGGATAGTTCGCAAAGCACGCCCCTGGACACGAGATCCCAGATCCGCTCACCGTCCCCGACCCGATGCCAGCCACCGATAGGGTCAGCGCCTGGAGCTTGCTGAACGTGGCGGTAACCGACTGCTCGGTGCTCACCGTCACCGAGCATGTGCGGCTGGTGCCTGAGCAACCGGCGACCGACCAGCCGGCCAGCGTCGAGCCGGCCGCCGGGGTGGCGGTGAGCGTCACCTGGCTGCCCGGTGGATAGCTCGCCGAGCAGGTGCCGGGACACGAGATCGACGGGCCGCTCACCGTTCCGGACCCGGTGCCGGCGACGGATACGGTCAGCGTGGGCTGCGCTGTGGTTGTCGTGGTCGTGGGGGTCGTTGTGATCGCCGTGGTCGTAGGAGTCGTCGCGGTCGTGTTGGTCGTGGTGGTCGTTGTCGTCGTTGTCGTTGTGGTTGTTGTGGTTGTCGTCGTCGTCGAGGTGTTGAACGTCGCGGTCACCGACTGGTCCTGGTTCATCGTCACCGTGCAGGTTGCGCTCGTGCCGGCGCAGCCGCCCCCGGACCAGCCTGCGAAGGCGGAGCCTGAGGCTGGAGTCGCGGTCAAGGTCACCTGCGGTTCGCCGGTGAAGCTCGCGGTGCACTGAGTCGCGCCGGCACCGCAGTCGATCCCCGACGGGGCGCTGGTCACGGCGCCCTGGCCAAGCGCGGACACGGTCAGGTTGGCCGTGGACGCCGCGGCATAGTGGGCGGCGATCCGGCTCGCGCTCAGGGCGGTGGAATACACGGCGACGTCGTCGAGCCCGCCGTCGAGCGGCTTCCAGAAGCAGCTCGGGTCGCTGCAGCCGTTGCCGAGCATGATCGGCGACGCCGCGATATTGGTGACGACGTTTCCAAAGGGCGACGCGATCGGGCGCCCGAGGTCCTGGCCGTCGACATATCCGACGTAGTCGCTCGCGCTCGAGGTGCCGTCGGGGGTGTACGTCACCGCGAGGTAGTGCCAGTTACCGTCCCATAGGTTCACGGGGACCGGGGCCGCGGTCGGGTCCCACTCGTATTGCGATCCGTACTGGTCGACCGTGAACGCGCTGGTCGTCCCCCATCCCAGCTGCGAGCTGTGCTCCGGGTTCAAGCTGAGGACGTCCGCCTGCCCGGTCACTCCGGTCCCGCCGATGCCCACCAGCCATGTGTTCATGTAGGTGGTGGGAGTGGTCGTCCCCGCGTACCTGAACCACGCCTCGAGTGTGAACGCGTGATTGCCAGTCAGGCCGGCCGGGTCAGCGTTGCTCTGCCCCACCAGATCCGGGGTCCCGTCGGCGCTGATCGCGGTGTCCGCGCTTGCCGGCAGCGCGCCCGCCACCCCGTACGTGATCCCGTTGGCGCCCGTGACGAAGCTCTGGTTGGCGCTCGTGCCGTCGAGATTCGCGCGTCCGGTCGTGTTGGCGGGACCGTTCGTCCAGTAGACGTGGCTCGAATCGACTGCGACTCCGGTGGGGGCGCCGGCGCCCGTGATGAAGCTCTGGTTGACCCCCCTCCCGTCGAGGTTCGCCCGTCCGATCGTGCCGGTGCTGTTGTTCGCCCAGTAGACGAAGCTCGAGTCGACCGCCACTGCGCTCGGGGCGCCGGCGCCGCTGATGAAGCTCTGGTTGACCCCCGTCCCGTCGAGGTTCGCCCGCCCGATCGTGCCCGCGCTCTTGTTCGTCCAGTAGATGTGGGTCGAGTCGACCGCGAGCCCGGTGATCCCGTCGCCGCCCGTGATGAAGCTCTGGGTGACCCCGCTGCCGTCGAGGTTCGCGCGGCCGATCGTCCCCGTCGAGTTGTTCACCCAGTAGACGTGGCTCGAGTCGACCGCGACCCCGTCGGCGGTCCCACCGTAGGTGCCGTTGTTGGCCTGAGCGGAGGAATCGCAGAGCGTGAGCCCGCCACTCTCGTCGAGGCGGTAGTAGGCCACGGGATTGTCGGCCAGCACGGCGCTCGAGTACGCGTCGCCGTTGGGGGCCGGGCAGCTCGCCGCGGCCATGCCCGGACCGGCCACCAGCGCGATGCTGGCAGCCAGGATCGCGAGCAGCACGATGCAACGAGCGGCAGTTCGGATGGCACGGTGGCCGGGCGAGATGTTCATCATGGCCGGCGACCGTAGGCGGTGGGCGTCCCACGAGCGTCCCACAGCCCCGGATTGCTCTGGTCACGCGGGCGACGCCACCTCCGACGAGCTCCGGCCTACCGCGTCACCGCGATCGCGGCGTTCGAGCCGGCGCTCGGAGGCCTCCTACGCCCGCGACCCGGAGCCGGTCCACGCCCTGCTTGCGGCCGAGTGCCTGCCGCTGAGCCGGACCGCCGCGCTGCGGGCCGGGTCGCTGTTGCGAGAGCTGCGCGCCGCGGGCGCTGCGATCGACGTCCGTGATGCGCTCCAGGCCGGAATCTGCCTCGGGGCCGGCTTGACGCTCGTCAGCGACGGCGCGACTTGAACATGATCTTGACGCTGGACAGCGTGCGTCCGGACTCGACGATCAGCACGGTTGCCTTGAGGTGGTGACGGGTCGCGAGCAGCTTCCTGCCGGTGCGGTTGAGCGTGATCCGAACGAGCTTCCTCCGGCCGGCCTTGACTTTCACGGTGATCCTGCCGAGGACGGTTGGGTGGGGCCGACGCTTGGCGTCGGCCAGGACGACGTGCGCCGCCGGCCCGCCTCCCGACGTGATCTCCAGCGTGAACGAGCAGTCCGAGCCGGGCTTGCCGGCACAGCCGACGGAGGCGCTTGCGGTTGTGCCGTTGACCTGCGACGCGTGCTCGATCGACGGGTCCGGTCCGTACGTGTAGGGGAGGTCGTTGGACGAGGCCAGTCCTCCTGCCGCGATCGGCACGAGCACTTGCACGTTTGCGGCGCCGCCGTCGGCGCCGATGCCCTTGGTCTCGGCTGGGATCGTCGCGGTGATCAGCGTGTCGGACAGGACTCTCACGTCCGTCGCGCGCTGGCCGGAGCCCGAGCCGGTGGGGAGGAATGCGACGTCGTCATGGGTGCCGGGCGGCCCGAACCCCGATCCGGCCAGCGTGATCTGCGTGCCGCCGGCCGGGCTCGACGAGTGTGCGACCGAACTTCCGAGGTGGACCGCGTAGCTGAATGGGCGCTGATTGGACGCGGCCAGGCCTCCGGACTGGATCGGTACGTCGACGTGGACGTCGGCGTTGCCGCCGTCTGCGTAGATGTCCTGGGGCTCGGCTGGGATCGTGGCGGTGATCTCGGTGTCCGAGACGACGGTGACATTGGTTGCGCTCTGGCCGGAGCCGGAGCCGGAGCCGGTGGGGAGGAATGCGACGTCGTCACGGGTGCCGGGCGGACCGAAACCGGATCCGTCGAGCGTGATCTGCGTGCCGCCGGCCGGGCTCGTCGAGTCGTAGCTCAGGTTGTCGATGTGCGCCTCGTACGCGAACGCGATGCTGTTGGACGCGGCCATGCCGCCGGACTGGATCGGCACCTCGACGTCGACCTCGGCGTTGCCGCCGTCCGCGTAGATGTCCTGCGGCTCGGCTGGGATCGTGGCGGTGATCTCGGTGTCCGAGACGACGGTGACATTGGTTGCGGCCTGGCCGGATCCCGAGCCGGTCGGGAGGAAGCCGACAGCGTCGTGGGTGCCTGCCGGCCCGAAGCCGGATCCGTTGATCGTGACCTGCGTGCCGCCGGCCGGGCTCGTCGAGTGGTAGGTCAGCGTGCCGATGTGGGCCGCGTAGTCGAACGGCACCGCGTTGGAGGTGAGGCCGGCGGACGTCTTGACCTGAAGGTTGGTCTGGCCACCGGCGGCCAGGATCGCCCCGGTCTCGGCGGGGATCGTCGCGGTGATCGTCGAGTCCGAGATGACGTCGACACTGGTCGCCTGAAGGCTCGCTCCCCCCGAGGCTTGCAGCGTCACCGTGTCGGCGCTGCCGGCTTTGCCGAAGCCCTGGCCTGTGATCGCGATCTGACCGCCGCCCGCGGGGCTGGACGACGAAGGGTCGATGAACGCGATCGTGACCCCGCCGTACTGGAAGGCGTCGGCGGGGTTGTTGACGGCGCTCGTGGAGCTCTGCCCGCCGAACGGCACGACCACCTGCGTGTCGAAGAACAGGTTGCCGTTGTTCAACTGGAGCCCGAGCTGCTGCAGCGACGGCGCCGTGAACGTGACGGTGTCGTCGCCGGATGAGACGGCGGGCAGCGTCTGCGAAGCGACGCTTGGGTTGGCTGCTGTGGGGTTGAGGATCACCTGGCCTGCGCCGGCGAGGCCGACGCCGTGCACGGTCACGGCCGTGCTCTGCGTGAGCGAGCCCGCGCTCGGGGTCACCGAGGTGACCGTCGGCGGAACGTAGGTGAAGCCGTCCGCGGAGGTCCTGGCGCTCTGGTCGCTGCCGCTCGTGACGATCACGTCGGTGAACGCCTGACCTCCGGACAGCTGACCTGGCGCGATCGGCGGCGAGATCACCTCGATCTGCGTGTCGCTCGGGGTGCCGACGATCTGGGCGGGCAGCGTGAACCCATTGCCGGCGAAGCTGACCGACGGCGGGCCGGCTTCGGTGAAGCCCTCGCCGTTCACGGTGACCGTCTCGCCGCCGTTGTAGCCGCCCTCGGCGCTGGTGTCGACAGCGCCGTTGTGGGTTGTCTGCACGCTCGATACGGCCAGCTTGTCGATCTCGATCGAGAGATTGGCCGTGTTGGTCAGAGCCGGCGAGCTCGAGTCGGCGACCTGGACGGTGAAGCTAAACGTGCCCGCCTTCGTCGGCGTGCCGGAGATCTCGCCGCTCGATCCGTCGACGCTGAGCCCGTCCGGCAGCGCGCCCGCGATGATCGACCACGTGTACGGCGAGGTGCCGCCGCTCGCGTTGAGGAACACGGGCGCAGCGCTCTTCATCGGGGACGAGAGATAGTCGTCGTTCAGCACCCCGTTGGGGAGCGAGCTGGTCAGGATCTGGATCTGTCCGGGTATGAAGCTGATCTGCACCTGGCCATTGAGGCTCGTCCCCGTCGCGGACTGGGCGTTCGAGACGCCAGGCGCGGCATAGCCGGCGCCGCCCCCACCGCCACCGCCGCCGGCGACCCCGCCGCTGCCGCCACCGCCGCCGAAGTAGCCGCCGCCACCACCGCCGGCGCCGTTGCCGAGACTCTGGCCGCTGTAGATCGATTCGGGACCGGTGCAGGTGCCCAGCACCTGCGTGCCGCCGCCTGTCCCGCCGTCACCGAGCGCGTCGGGCGCGGTCGCCGGGCCCGAGCCATCGCTCCCGGCGGTAGCGGCCGGCCCCGGACAGTTCACCTCCGTGCCTCCCGGCGAGGCTCCCTGACCGGCGCTCGTCGACGCGCCCCCGCCCCCGAGGCCGTCGACGCCGTTCGCAAGGGCGCTGAAGCAGCAGTCCCAGTCCGCGTCGCCGCTCGCGCCGCCAGCGGTCCCGCCCCCGTTTCCGCCATAACTGTCCAGCCCCGCCGGCTGATTCAGGGCGAACGAATTCGTGCCCCCCCCGCCGCCACCACCGGCGGCCAGCAGCAGCCCTGAGGGTCCGAACACGAAGGAGCCCCCGCCGCCGCCTGCGCCTCCTGCGTTGTTGGCATTGACGCCAGCGGTCCCACCCGCGCCACCGCCGCCGTACCCGCCCTGCCCGCCGGCGCCCTCATAGACGCCGGTCTGGCCCACGCCACCCACGATGACGGTCAGCACCTGGCCGGCTTGAAGCCCCGATACGGTGCCCGACTCCTGGCCGCCGAGACCGGGATGCACGCCAAAGCCACTCGTGACCCCGCCTCCCGCCGCCCCATCGGCCACCACGCTGACCGAGCTTGCGCCGGCCGGTACGGTGAACGTCTGCGGGCTGCCGGTGTAGCTGAAGGTCGCCGTACACGTCTGCCCGTCCGCACCGAGGGTCGAGCCGGCCGGGCAGCTGCCGGCTGCCGCGGCCGGACCGGCGCCGAGCAGGGCTGCCGCGCAGGCAGCCGGGAGTACGAGGAGCAAGAGCTTGCGAGCTGAGGTGAGCATGGCCGAGGACCGTACGGCCCCGGCGTCCCACGAGCGTCCCACGGGATCGATCGCGCGTTAGGCGGGCGACGCCACCTCCGCAGGCCTGCGGGCGTCCGGAGCCTGACGATTCGGACCCTGCTCGACCGCCAGGTTCGGCAGCCACTGCAGCCACGCCGGCAGGTACCAGGTCCGCTCGCCGAGCAGCTTCATCGCCGCCGGGAGCAGGACCGCGCGGACGATCGTCGCGTCGATCAGGACGGCGGCGGCGAGGCCGACGCCCATCTCCTTCAGGTCGATGATCGGGA
>DAHUYL010000162.1 GCA_027315255.1 Solirubrobacterales bacterium
GGTCGAGCAGGCACTCGACGAGGCGCTCGCCCGGCGGCTCGTCACCCCGACGAGCGTGCGCGAGGCGATCGCGCGCACACCAGGACGCCGCGGCACCCCGACCCTCGAACGCCTGCTCGACCCCGATCGAGCCCAAGGCCCGACCCGCAGCCCACCCGAGGAACGGCTACTCGCGCACCTGCGCGCCGCAGGCATCCCAGACCCCGAACGCAACGCACCGCTCGGCCCATGGTCGATCGACTTCTACTGGCGCGAAGCCAAGCTCGCCGTCGAGGTCGACAGCTACACGTGGCACGCCACGCCAGGCAAGTTCAAACGCGACCGCCGCAAGGAGCAGTTCCTCGCCCAGCACGGCATCACGCTGATCCGCGCCAGCACCGAGATGATCGACACGCCGCTGCCGCTGATCGGCCGGATCTACCGCGCGCTCGCCGAACCCGGCGGGGCCGCGTAGAGGTCGCCCGTCGGGTCGGCGGTCGACCAGATCCTGACGGTGGCGTTGCGACCACGAACCTCGAGCTCGTCGACGTAGACCAGATCGTCGCGGGGCGTCGTGAGCATCTCGTACGTGCTCTGCGCGATGAACAGCTGATGCGGTGTGCCCTTCGTCATCCCCTCGAGCCGGGCGGCGGTGTTGGTCGTGTCGCCGAGCGCCGTGTACTCGAGCCGGCGCTCGGAGCCGACGTTGCCCGACATCACGGGGCCGCTGTTCAGCCCGATCCCCATCCGCAGCGGTGGGAACCCGTGCTCGGCGCCGAGCCAGACGTTGAAGTCCTGCAGCGACGCGAGCATCTGGGTCGCTGCCGCGAGCGCCCGGTCGGCGTGGTCGGCGTACTCGAGCGGGGCGCCGAACACCGCCATGATCCCGTCGCCCATGTACGCGACGAGCGTGCCGCCGTGCTCGAGGATCGCGTCGCTCATCGCGGTCAGATAGCGGTTGAGGATCGAGATCACGACAGCCGGGTCGAGCGTCTCCGAGAAGCTCGTGAAGCCGCGCAGGTCGCTGAACATCACGGTCGCGATCCGGCGCACGCCGCCGAGCCTGACTCCCGGGCCGGTGCTCGCGAGCACCTCGTCGACGACCGCCGCCGGCACGAACCGGGCGAACGCGAGCCGCGTTGCCTGGCGGCTGAACGCCTCCTCGACGTAGTTGACGCCGAGCGAGCCGAACGCGCTCAGCGCGAGCGCGAGCAGCGGCGAGACCACCGCGACGATCAGCTGCGCGCCGCTGAACAGCAGCTGCGCCGCGACCAGCAGGATCGCCCCGGGCGCGAGTGACAGGAGCAGCGCCCGGCCGGCCGCCAGGCGGGCGTTGATCAGTGCCGGCGCGGCGGCCGTCAGCAGGATCAGCAGCACGGTGATCGCGCCCGACGCCTGCTCGAGCGGGAAGCCGGCCAGCGCGGTCGAGATCGCGTCGGCCTCGATCTCGGGCCCCGACACCCCACGTCCGACCGAGGTCGCGTGCGTGTCCTGGAGGCTTGGGAGCGTGGCGCCGACGACGACGATCTTGCCCGCGACCGCCGCCGCCGGCACCCGGCCGTGGTACACGTCGGCGAACGACACCTCGGGCACCGTCCCGCGGGCCCCCGGGTAGTCGATCCAGGCGCTCGCGTCGGACAGCAGGTCACGCCGCGGCGGCAGCCGTCCGGTCGCCCGCAGCACCGCCGCGACCGGGAACGACAGCAACGCACGGTGCTCGTAGTACATCCGGCGCACGACGCCGTCGCTGTCCGCCGGGAAGATCGTGTAGCCCGCGGTCGCGTGCAACTGGCCGAGGATCCCGCCGCCGCCGAGCACGTCGGTGGTCCCGTGCGGGCCGATCGCGTTCGCCGCGAGCACGACGTTGCCGGCCTGCCCGATCGACTCGACCAGCGCGTTGTCGTCGACGACGTCCGTCGGCTGATCGAACTCGACGTCGAACGCGATCACCTTCGCGCCGTCGGCCTTCAGCTCCCGGATCACGGCGGCGTCGTAGCGGCGCGGGTAAGGCCAGCGGACGGGGAGTCCGATCGGCGCGGGGTCGAGCGTCCGCTGGTCGATCCCGACGATCACGACATCGCCACGCGGCCGCTCGGGGCCCCGGATCGAGAAGCGGGCGTCGACGCTGTCGCGCTCGAGCTGGCTGAGCGCGCCGGTGGCGTTCACGACGAGCCCGATCCCGGCCGCGAGGACCGCCACGACCGCGAGCAGGCGACCGCGCCGCGAGAGGCTACGGCCGCTGAGCGAAGTAGCTGTGATGAGCGCGGACCTTGACGGTGCGGTGGTGGACGAAGTCGCGGACGGTGACGACCCCGCGCAGCACCCGGACGAGCGTGCCGTCGCAGTAGTCGGCGGTCAGCCAGATCGTGCCCTGGACGGAGGCGGACGCGTCGGCGCCCTGGGTCGTGAACTGGCCGTGGCCCGAGCCCCACAGCTTGCGGATCAGCTTGTGCGGCGGCGGCGGCGGATGCTTGGCGGCAGCTGTCGGCGAGGCCGTATGGGCGGCCTTGGGCTTCGGGCACAGGGCGCCGCCGACGAGCCGCAGGTACACCCGCGCGGCGGTTCGGCGTTGGGAGATCACGAAGCTGCCGGCGTGGAACTGCGCCTTCTCGCCCGCAGCGTACGTGCTCGCGGCCGCCGTTCGGGCGGCCTCGAGCCACATCGTGCCGCTGGTGGCGTCGACGGTCGTGCCGAGCGGCACCTGGACCGCCTGGGTCAGCAGCACGAACCTGGTCGAGTGCGGCACCTTCACGTAGACGTGACCGCTGATCGGGGTGAGGTTCGTGGTCTTGCCGCGCACCGGCGGTGGCGGCGGCGGCGCGAGCCCGGACGTGAACGTGGCGTCGGGCCCGAACGTCGTGCCCGAACTGTTGGTCGTGACCAGCCGATAGTGATAGAGCGAGTTCGGCTGAAGCCCGGTGACCGTGGCCGTGACCGTGTGGTCGGTGAAGTCCGAGCCGACGAACTGGCTCGGCGTCGCGCCGGTGTACGTGACGGCACCGGTCAGCGGCTGGAACGCGGAGTCGAGCCCGTACTGGAAGTACGCGCTCGTCGCCAGCCCCTCCGGGTTGACGATCCCGGCGAAGCTCTCGCTGGTGCCCGCGGGCGATGGGGGCGGCGGCGAGGAGCCCTGCTGCGGCGGGCCCGGCGTCGCGTATGCGAACTTGTCGGCCGTGCTGGTTGCGCTCGTGCCGGCGCTGCTGGTGACGGTCACGTCGACGGTGCCGCTGCCGGCCGGGCTCGTGGTCGTGATCTGGGTATTGCTGACGATCGTGATCGAGCTGACGGACTGGGTGGCGAACTTGACGCCGAGCGCGAACAGGAGCCCCGAGCCCGTGATCGTCACCTTCGTGCCGCCGGCGGCCGGACCGGAGCTGGGGCTGACAGCGGTCACGGTCGGCACCGGGATCGCTGTGACGACCGTCTGATCGGCTCCGTAATCCGTGCCGGCAGAGTTCGTCGACACCAGCCGGAAGTGGTAGCTCGTGTTAGGGAGCAGCCCGGCCAGCACCGCCGACACCGGGACGGCCGACGTGCCCGCGCCGGGCGACTGGGCGCACGGCGCCCGGCTGCCGTAGCTCGTGGTGGTTCCGTAGTCGAAGTGACAGTCGCTGACGTTGGCACCGTTCGGGTTGACCGTGCCGTTGAGCGTGATTCCCGTCACTGTGGAGCCCGACCCCGCGCCCGTGATCGCCGACGGCGGCGACTGCGCGGCCGCGAGCGCGTGCAGCGCGCAGCAGCCGGTGCCGAGCGCGTCGACCGGCGTCGGCAGCGCACCGACCTGAACCGGCGCGTCCTCCTCGGTCGCCTTGCCGTCGCCGAGCTCGTTGAAGGTGTCGTCGCCCCAGGCCCATTCCGTACCGTCGCTGGTCACCGCATAGCTGTCGTCGAGGCCGCCGGCGATCTGCGTCACGCCTCCGGTTCCGAGGGGGCCAGAAACCGCCGTAGGGTTCGTCACGGACGAGCCCGTCGACCCGTTGCCGACCTGGCCGGACGCGTCGGACCCCCAGGAGAGCACGGCGCCGGACTGCAACGCGAGGTCGTGATAGGCGCCGGCGGCGACGGCCGTGACCCCCCCGAGCTGCGCCCCGCTCGGAAGCCGTACCGCGGTTGCGAAGTTGAAGGTGCCCCCGGTCGAGCCCTGGCCCAGCTCGCCGTCGCTGTTGTCACCCCACGCCCACACGTTCTGGCTCGTGTCGACGGCCACCGCGCTGGTGAAGCCGGCCGCGATGCCGGCGAACCCGGCCATCGGAGTCCCTGCCCGGTTGGTCACTTCGACCGGACTCGCATCGAACGCGCCACTGCCAACGCTCGGCTTCGTGCTGCCCAGCTGGCCGTTCGAGTTGCTGCCCCACGTCCACACGTGACCGCTCGAGTCGAGCGCGATCCCGAATTGGCCGCCGGCGGCGATTGCGACGATCGTGCCCGCAGGACGATTGACCTGAACCGGAACGGAGCTGCTCGCCGTCGTACCGTCGCCCAGCTCGCCGACGCTGTTGTCCCCCCACGCCCAGACGTTGCCGCTCGAGTCGAGCGCGAGGCTGAACGAGCCGCTGCCGCCCGGCCCGCCGGCGGCGACGGCCGTGATGTGCGACAGGTACGTCCCGCCGCCCTGGGCGCCGGCGACCACCTCGAGCGGCGTCGTCGCCAGCGTGAACGAGGTCGATCCCGTGCCGAGCTCGCCGCTCGTGTTCGAGCCCCACGCCCAGACGTTGCCGTTCGGGTCGATCGCGAGGCTGTGCAACGGCCCGGCTGCAACAGTCGAAGACCCGGCCGGGGTTGCGGCCATGAACACCCCCGCCCCGCCGGCGCCGACCACCGCACCCTGGGAAGCGGGACTGGCGAAGGTTCCGTTCCCGGCCTCCCCGGCGCTGTTGTATCCCCACGCCCACACGCCGTCGCTGGCCGATGCCGCCGACGCCACGAGCAGGAACAGCCCCACCGCGATCAAGCAGGCTCGGACGACCAGACGCATCCCCCGGCCGCGCCCCCGACCGCGTACAGTCCCACCGCGATGGGGAGCCGGGCCCGGACTGCAGCCGCACGAACGGGAGCGTGAATGGCTCCCCCGTGGGTCGAGGTGTTCGCCGTGTTCGTCGTCACGCATCTGGCCGGCGACTACCTGCTGCAGACCGACTGGCAGGCGGCCCACAAGGGCGGCGGGCTGTCCGGCGACGCGATCCAGCGACGGGCGCTCTTCACCCACTCGACGACGTACACGCTGGCGTTCCTGCCGGCGGTCGTCTGGCTGTCCGACAACGACACGGGCGTCGCCGCGATCGTCGGCGCGCTCGTGGCGATCTGGCTCGAGCATGCGATCCAGGACGACGGGCGCGCGCTCAGCTCCTACACCAGGCATGTGAAGGGACTCGAACTCGAGCCCGGACCGCTGTCGATGGCGATCGATCAGTCGTTTCACATCGTGTTCCTGTTCCTGGTGGCGATCACAATCGGCTCCTGAGGCGACCGAACCCGCGCGATGCGGTCGAGCCGTGGCTCACGCGCTTGCGAGCTCCGCTTCGGGCGCATCCGCCAGGCACACCCAGTCGCCCGCCTCGAGCCGCTCGATCACCGCCGAGACGTCGCGCCCGTCCTTGGCGGCCGCGGTCACGTGCGGCGCGTCCTGCTGGCGGGCGATCAGGATCGCGCCGACGATGCGACCGTCCGCGATCACCAGCTTGCGATAGCTGTGCTCGGCGGAATCCTCGAGCACCACGACCGCGTCGTCGTCCACAGGCTCGAAGCGCCCGATCGACAGCAGGTCGACGCCGACGACCTTCAGCATCGTCACCGGGACCGTGCCCTCGTACGAACGCGAGCCGCCGACCGCGTTCTCGGCCGCGACCTCCCCCTGCTCGACCGCCGCCGGCCACAGCCCGTACACCCGGCCGCGGTGCTCGGCGAGGTCCCCGACCGCGTACACCCCGGGCACGCTCGTCTGCAGCTGGTCGTCGACGACGACGCCGCGCCCGACCTCCAACCCGGCCTCGCGCGCGAGCCCGACCAGCGGCGAGATCCCGGCGGCCACGAGGAACACATCACAAGGGAGCGAGCGGCCGTCGCGCAGCTCGACCGCCGACACGCGGCCATCAGCCGCGCGCACCGCCGCCGTCTCGGCCTCGACCACGATGTGCAGCCCGAGCCCGCCGAGGTACTCGCGCAGGAGCTCGGCGGCGCGGGCGTCGAGCTGGCGCGAGAGCAGCGCCGGGCCGCGCTCGAGCACGGTCACGCTCACCCCCAGCTTGCGGATCGCGTACGCGGCCTCGAGCCCGAGCAGCCCGCCGCCGGCGACGATCGCCTGCTCGGCCCCGTGCTGCTGGACGTAGGAGCGGATCGCGAACGCGTCGGACGCGCGGCGCAGCACGAACGAGCCGGAGGCGCCGAATCCGTCGATCGGTGGCGTGAACGAGTCCGACCCCATCGCCAGGATCAGCCGGTCGAACGCCAGCGTCTGACCGGTCCCGAGCGTCACCTCGCGCTGCTCCAGATCGATCCGCCGAGCCGAGGTGTTGAGCCAGCAGGTGACCCGGTTGTCGTCGTACCACGCGTCCGGCAGCAGCTGCAGCCCGACCATCGCCGAGCTCCCGTACACGAGCCGCGCGATCCCCATCCGGTTGTACAGCGGGTAGGGCTCGTCGGCGACGACGTCGATCGCGCAGTCGGGGTGGCGGCGGCGGACGTGGTCGGCGGCGGTCACGCCCGCGATCCCGTTGCCGATCACGACCACCCGCTGCACCGC
>DAHUYL010000167.1 GCA_027315255.1 Solirubrobacterales bacterium
GCTGAACCCGCGCGATCTTCCGCAGCTTCTTGTCCAGCGTGAGTAGCGTCGAGTCGGTCGTGATCGCGGTCGCGAGCGACATCGCGTCCGGGAGTCGCAGCGATGGATGCTCGGCCCGGAGCGCTGCGGCGCGGCGAGCGATCGCGCGATCGATTGGGACGACCCTGATGTCGGCTGAGTCGAGGAACTGGTCGACGGTCGCGTCGGTCCCGTTCTGCAGCGGGCGCACGATCGTCTCGGCGTAGACCGTCGCGCCGACGAGCAGCTCGTCGCCGGCAGCTAATCGCGGCCGCAGCTCCGCGACTGCTGCGGCATGCTGATCGTCCCCGGGATCCAGGAACGCGATCACGATGTCCGCGTCCAGCGCTACGCGCGCCACTCGTCACGCAGTCGGTCGAGGTAACCGCGCGGATACGTGCCAGCCGGAAGACTGCCCGCAAACCGATCGATCACGTCCTCAGCACGCTCGACCTCGATCCGGCCCCGGCCGACCGCCCGGATCACGACCTCGTCGCCAGCGGCGAGGCCGGCATCCTTGAGCACGCCCACTGGAAGCGTGACCTGGTGCTTCCTGGAAACTTTGCTCATCGCTTTACGATTTTAGCAATACGTAAAGCAGCCCTTTCTGCCCGCCGTGCAATCGCGACAGCACCGAGCATCTCGCCTGTGTCGGCAAGAGACACGCCCTGCGCGGATCTCGCGCAAGATGACTGACGACCCGCGTCCGGGCCCAGCCCGGGCAAGATCGAAGCGCTCGCGACCGCACCAGCCAGCTCGACAAGCTCGAGGGGCAGATCGACCGGGTCGCCGCCACGCTCGACTATCACGGCTACGAGCACGTCGCCGTGGTCGGTGCGCTCAGCTACCCGTACATGCACCGCCCGTGGCTGCACTACGCCCGCGCGCGCGACGGGCTGATCACCGTCGATGACCCCCGGCACATCGCCAAGCTCGCCAACCGCCCCGGCCCGCTCACACCCGCCGAGATCGAGCAGATCGCTGTCACGCTCGCGCACGCGCTCCCACCCGCCAGCTAGCCGACGCTGGCAAGCGGCGATCCGGTCGCGGTGCCCGTGACGCTCACCGGCGTCGGCACCGCTCGCTCCGGGCCGGCGCTCAGGGCGCGGTGCTCGTCGCCGTCTCGCTGCGGTCGGATGTGAGTTGGCGTTCGGCGTCGGCGGCGATCTGCTCGAGCCAGGCGGGCGGCTTGCCGGGCGGCAGCAGCATCGCTCGCCTGATCGCCTCGCGCGCGGTTGACGCCTCGCTCCAGCGGCCGCTTCCCTTGCGGTGCGCCACCCAGAACCAACTCCAGGAACCGCCGCCCCTTGTGAGTCCGCGCATCTCCTGTCTGGCGACCTCCACGACGCCGCGCGGACTCGTGACGGTCACCACCTCGGAGCGATTGCGGACAGCTTGACCGGCTGGCATGCCGCCTGCAGCGTAGCCACCCGCCGGCACCTCCGGCGGCTCAGGCGCGCTGAGGACGAGAACACGCCCACGCCCGCACAAGGCTGAGCCCCCGGCAGCGCAGCCGGCCGCGCAGGTCGTCGAACCGGTCTGCTGCGCGCTCACGGCCGGGCATGCCGGGGGCGCAGGCCGGGCGAGCGGCGGTTCGCCTCAGGGGAGCGGCCCGCGGGCGGGTTGGGGCCTGCCCGCTTCGATGATCGCGCCCGTGGCGGGCGCGGTGGGCAGCGGGACAGGCCCACCCCGGCCGCGGGGAGAGCCGCGAACCCGAGAGGAGAACGCGATGCCCGCACCGCCAGCAGCCCTGGCCGACGGCGAGCTCGAGACGCTGTACCGATCCCACCACCAGCGGCTCCTACGCGCGGTCGCGCGCGCCGTTCACGCCGCGCCGGCGACTGTCGAGGACGCCTGCTCGTTCGCGTGGCTTCAACTGCACCGCCACGCGCGGGTCGCGCACCCGAAGGCGTGGCTGTTGACCGTCGCTGTCCGCGAAGCCGTACGGCTCGACCGCGGCGAGCATTCAAGCGCACCGCTGCCCGCGGACGCGGGCGGCGAGGACGTCCTCGTGGTCGACCCGGTCGATCGGCTCGCCGCTTCAGAGCTCGCGCTCGACACCCGCGCGCTGCTCACAACCGCCGCACTGACCGACCGGCAGATCAGGCTGATCGGCCTTTACGCCAGCGGGTTCACATACCGGGAGATGGCCGAGCTCACCGACCAGACCGTTCGCACCGTCGAGCGGCAGCTGCTACGCGCGCTGCGCCAGCTTCGAGACCGCAGGGGGTGAACCCGGCCCGCCGATTCGCTCAACACGAACAGTGCTCGTCAGATATCAAGGCCGGATCGGCGCGTTCCTCGGCGCCACCCGTGGATACCTGATCGACGACCTCGAACCGGGCATCGACCGCGCGCGCGTTAAGACCGTCTGCAACTGGGCGCTCGCGCACCGCGCCCGCACCCGAAACCTGGCCCGGCCAACCCAACCAGCACCAACCCCAGACGCCAACCACAGACCCCCGATCGGCGATCTCGCCAGCAGGTCAGGATGCCGGCGATCAAGAGCCTCGGGCCTCGCAGGCGCCGTTGACGGGGGCTATGGCGAGGCGGGTGCGCGACCCCCGGTCCCCTCCCTGATGGTCGCACCCCCTGCCGGGGGCGCGGTGGGGGAGGGGAACCAGGGCTCGCACCCCGGCAAGCCCACCAGCACGCAAAGGAGCGTGAACCACATGTCCGCAGGACTGACCAGCACAGCCAGCATGTTCTCCGTCCGCGAGACCCCGTGGCACGGCCTCGGCGCCGTGCTCGACACCCCGCCCGCAACGATCGCCGAAGCGATCGAGGCCTCCGGGCTCGCCTGGCGGGTCGAGCGCGAACCGATCGCTGTCGACCGCGGCGACGCCGCCGGCGCCGAGGAATGGTGGGCTCCGCGATGCGAGGAGATCCCCGGATGGTGGGCCAACGTCCGCCAGGACACCCGCCAGGTACTCGGAATCGTCGGCGAGCGCTACCGGATTTATCTCCAGTCCCGCGTTATCCGAAGTCGGTCTTGATCTGGATGTGGATGCTTGCTTTTTCGTCCGGCGACTTCTGATAATCGCGGAGGGGACGGGGCCTTGGGGTGGCCGGTTCAGCCGAGGCGGTCGACGAGCTGCCGTGGTGTGAGGATCTCGACGTTGAGCTCGCTTGGGTCGATCGCGAGGAGGTCATCGTCGCCGCTGACGAGGACGTCCGCGGCGTGCTCGGCCGCGAGCGCGACGAGGTAGTCGTCGTCGGCATCGCGGCAGACGGCCGGGTGGGGTCCGGGAGGATCGCTGAGCAGAGTGGTCTGGCCGGCGAGATCGCTGACGAATCGCAGCGTTTCGTCGGTGGTCAGGTACTTCCGGAGCCGCGGTCGGGCGAGGACCTTGGCGATCTCGCGCAACAGGAGCCGTGAGGTGATCAGCTCTAGCCGGCCGTCGAGCGCGGCGTCGAGGATGAGAACGGAGGGCGCGTTGGGTGAGCGGGCCAGCGCCGCGGAGATGAGGACGTTGGCGTCGGCGAGGACGCGGAGCATCAGGCGGCGTCGCGCTCGGCGCGGGCCGCTTTGAGTTCCTCGCGCGCGAGCGCGAGGGCTTGATCTTCGTCGAGGTTTGACCGCTCGCGGATCTGTTTGAGCAGCGAACGGAGGTCGTAGGCGCGGATCGCGCGGTCGACGATCTCGCCTTCGCTGAGATGCGCCTGGGCGGCGTGCTCGCGCAGGATCGCGGCGACGTCTGCGTCGAGGTCGAAGCTCACGTGTTGCCGGCTGGCCATGCTGTGGAGGCTAGCGCCTGGAGCAAGGCTGTCAGCGGCGCCAGCGGCGCCAGCGGCGGTAGGCGTCGATCCATTCCGCCCCATCCGGTGCCGGCCCCGGGAGCGGGAGGTCGAGGATCGGGATCGCCTGTTTGTGTGTGTCGCGGCGGCAGATCGCGACAATGTCGTTGGCGGCGGTGAGATCGATCTTCGTCACGGTGACGGTGATCCCGAGCACCTCGGTGTCGAACGGAAGCGCGAGGTGCTCTTCGAGCATCGTGAACAGGCCGGTGACCTGTTCTTCGTCGTTGTACGCATCGACGGTCGCGTCCTCGATCATCGCGTCGAGCAGCTTGGGGCTGGGGTTCGATCGCGGCGGGCCCATCACGTCGCGAACAGGGTGGGCGAGTTGGTCGGTGGCCGGTCGCCATTTCCGGACCTGTGCGTTGGGGTCTGCGGCCGCGAGCCGCCGCGCGGTCTCTGGGCCGTCGAGTTCGCAGAGACGCTCGAGCGCGGCGATCCGCACGCTCCCGTGCGCCGCGCGGAGCGCGCGGTCGATCAGTGTCCGCCTGGCGGGTTCGTCGAGCACGCTCGCGGCATCGAGCAGGCCATGGATTGCGGCGTCACGGTGACGCGGCTCAAGCTGGTCGGCGGTAGTGATCAGCTCAGCGAGCCGCTGTGGGCGGGTGTGAAGCGCGTGGCGCGCGGCCCAGCGACGCAGCGGCGGTTCGGGCCGGAGGTAGTGCGCTGCTGGGGTGTCCTCGGTCACGGTGTAGGTGCGGCCGGTCCCGTCATGCAGATCGATCGCGAGCCATTGCCGGGACGCCCACACCAGCGGGTAGGAGATCACGTGATCCCCCGCGAGGAACGCGTCGGCCAGCTCGCCCAGCTCGGTGTCGTCGAGCAGCCCGCTGGCGTGGATCCCGGCGATCAGCTTCGCGGTGACCCGGTCCCACCGCCGGCAGGTGCACACCAGCATGACGGCGAGCGAGAACGGCAGCTCCCCCGGTGCCGTGCACGCGCGTGAGCAGCTCGACCGCCTCGGCGTGCTGGGTGCTGCGCCGCCAACCGGCCGGGTTGCCGAGCAGCAGCCGGCACAGCTCATCGGCGTCCGTGACATCGACGAGCTCCTCGATCGTGTCCTGATCCATTCGCAGCACGACGGGCAGGGTAGGCGCGCCGGCGGACATCGAGGCACGGAACCATCGGGCCGCGAGGGTAGATTCCCGGTCGCGATGCCGGACATGGCGACGATCGATCAGGCCCTCGACGCGTTTCTGCGCGATCAGCGCGCGCGGCTGTCCGACCGGACGTATCGCAACTACGAGGATGCGATCCGGCTGCTGCGCGACAGCCTGAACTCGTATGCGTATTCGTCGCTCGATGCCAGGGACGCCAAGCGGTGGCAGAAGGCGTTCGACGCTGGCGACGAGGAGGCGTTCTGCCATCAGTTCGGGCCGGAGGAGATCCCTCCGCATCTCGGGGAGTTCCTCGGCTATTTCATGGTCCGCAAGGTGATCGCTGGCCAGGAGCTGCTCAAGGCCGCGGGGACGGTCACCGGCAAGCTCGCACGCTGGCTCGAGCAGCAGGCGTATATCGCGTCTGACGCGGCCGAGATCGCAGTCGACCGCGCGCGGGACAGCGCGCGGGAGCTCCCAGCGGCCGGTCGCCTCACCGACCTGCTGGTCGAGATCGCGTTGAAAGCACCGGACATCGATGTTGACGATGTCGGCGAGGAGGACTGGGTCGAGGATCAGCTGATGATCGACCGAGTCGAGCCCGGGAAGATCTGGTTCGAGGGCGGGATCGGCCCGATCGCGGTTCCTAAGCGCGCGAGCGAGATCGCCCAGGAAGGATGGATGGTGTTCATCATCGCCGCACGCCGCAACGCTCGATGGCATCTGCTCGAGGTCGGCACCGTCTACCCGTAGACCGGCAAGAGGACGCCTGCGTGAAGCCTGAGCATGACGAGCGGTTTCGCCGGATCACCGACGATTACCTGGACCGGCCCAGCGGGGACTATGCCGAGCTGCTGCGCGCCGGCGAGGTCAGCTCACCCGACGGTGTCGACCCTGAGCTGTGGCGGGCAGAGATCCGCGCGAAAGCGCGTGCGGACAAGATCCGGGTGATGACCTTCCGGGCCGGTGATCGCGCGATCGCGGCGCGGCGGATGAGCATCCCGAAGGATCAGGAGTTCGCGCTGCTGACCGCGGCGTTGGAACGGAGCGAAGTGCTGCGGGGCGCCGCGGAGCGGGCACGGCGGTTAGGGCACGAGATCGTTCGCTGGGTCGCGCACGACCAGTGCCGGTCCCGCTCGCGCCGAGCGACCCGCTGCAGGAGTCCACGCCGCAGGCGCAGCTGATGGGCACCTCACTGGAGCACGCGACCGTGACGATCACCGGCCCGAGCCGGGCTACGGGGCGACGACGTCGATCCCGTCGCGTTGGAGGCCGATCAACCAGGCCGGCGGTGCGGCAGCGCGGGCGATCCTGACACGCGCTCGGAGTCGGATCGGCCGGGTCGTCGCTAGGCTCGAACCGAACCCGTCGGTGACGAACACCCTCAGCCGGATCCATCCGGCGCGGGGCAGTTCGGTGAGCGGGATCGCGGCGTGGCCCTGGTCGAAGCCCTCCCAGACCGTCCTGTAGCGCCGGCCGGTCGTGGAGCGCCGGCCGGTTGTGTAGCGCCGGCCGGTCGTCGAGACGGCGATGAACACCGTGCGGCGCGCGGTGCTTGCGTCGTGGCTGTTCCAGCGCACCGTCAGGCTGCGGGTCCGACGGTTGAGCCGTGGTGTCGCAACGGTCACGCGGGGGGCCTGGCGGGGCGCGGTGATCTTCGCTTGCACGTGCCCGGATGCGCGCACGATCAGCCCGGCGACCGGCTGCCCGTGCGTTGGGATCGACCCCTGCAGGGCGAGCAGCGGTACGGCGGGATGGCCCGGGTAGGCGTCGAAGTGCATCGACTGCGAATCGAGCGGCGCGGTCGCGATCACCTTGCCTCGCCGGTTGACGAGCGTCGCGGTGAAGGCCGAGCCAGCCGGGCCGGTCACCCCGCCTACCGCGGGCATCAGGGCGGGGGAGAGCAGCGAGCCGCCGGGTTCGAGGTAGCCCCGGAAGGAGATCACCGGCCCGTTGACCGCCGCCCCGCCGGCCGTTCGCCCCGCGTTCGCCGAGGCGACGGCAGCGGCCCCGCCCGGCACGGGAATCTTGCCGGCCGAGGGCTGCTGCTCGTTGACCGGGCAGCCGGCGGGGGGGTTTGCCTCGTTGCTCATGCAGCGGTACTCCTCCTGCCAGCCGCGGGCCGAGGTCCAGACCGTTCCCGGCGAGGTCTCCGTCGGCGTGGTGTAGGTGTTGCCCTTGGCGCAGTAGCTCATGTAGTCGAAATCGCTGTCGGGGAAGATCGTCAACGGCCCCGGTCCGCTGGCCGAGGTCACGCGCCAGTGCGGATTGATCCCGTAGCTGGCCACCGGGGCGCTGGTGATCGTCGACCACGTGCCGGTGTGCCCGTTGGCGTAGGTGCTCGTCGGCTCGAGCACCCCGTTGTAATCGGGCCAGTTCGGGTCCGACCCGCCGCCCGCGGGACCGCCGCAGCTCTCATCGGCGTGCCGGCGCCCCACCCCGTGACCCAGCTCGTGCGCGGTCGCGAGCCCGTACCCCGCGTCGACCACCGCCACCGGCTCCTCCACGTTCCAGGCCTTCGAGCCCAGGGTGAAGACGCCGAGCGTCGGATCGTACTCGGTGTCGCCCCGGGCGATGTCGACGTTGAAACCGACGACCATGTCGTGGAGGTTCCCGGTCGAGGAGCCGGTGGAGTTGAGGAACTGCGTATCGGCCCACTGGATCACCAGGTTGAGCGCGTCCCCGTTGGCCTGGTTGCCCCCGAGGCCGCCCTTGTCGCTCTGCAGTGAGGTCTCATCGATCGTGCCCTGGTAGCCCTCGTTGACGATCTTCTGCACCGGCATCAGGCCGTACGCCGTCGCCATCGCCGCCTGAGGATTCCCGGGTGCCTCGAGCGCGCCGGTCTTGTTGTTGGTCCAGGTCAGCTCGACAGGGGTGACCTCGAAGATCGGGACGTCGTGGAAATGCACCGTCGTGATCGTCAACGACGCCGTGCATGGTCCCGTACAGGCCGCGGTCGTGCCCGCGGGCGGCAAGGCCGCCGGAGCCACGACTGCGTGCAGGGTAATGTCACCGTGCGTCCACGATGCGGGCAGCGGGAAATTGAACGACGTATCCGGCAGCCCGAGCTGCGCAGCGAACGGCAAGTCGCCAAGCGCCCTCGGACCGCCCCCATCCTCGGTGAGCGGGCTGCCGGGCAGCGGCTGGCCGTTGACGCTCCCGTACAGCGTCGCCTGCAGCCCCGACGTGCCGGCCAACCCGAGCCCGGTCGGGTCGGCAAACACCCGGGCCACCGTCGCGCGGCCCGTCACCAGCGGCACCCCGGCGTAATGGAGCGAGCTGCCGCTCGGACCCGTCTGCGCCGGATCGCCCGCCTCCTGGGCGAGCGAGATCGCAACCGACGAGTTGGTGAAGTTGCCGCCCGGCGTGACCGACTCGTTCAGCTGGCCCGAGGCCCTCGTGTAGTTCGCGTCGCCGGTAAAGAAGGCATAGATCGTGTGTGACCCGGTGGCGGAGTAGCTCGTCGTGCAAGTCGCCGCGCCCGAGGCAGAGGCGGCCATCTGCGGGCAGAGCAGGGTGTAGACGCTGTCCTGGGTGAAGCCGATCTGACCGCCGCCGGGGTTCGGCGTCACCGTTGCGGTGTAGGTCACCGCACCACCGTGCGACGGGTTCACCGAGGCGGAGATCGCGACCGTCGGGCTGCCCGGCTCGATCTGCTCGTCCAGCGAATTGGTGTCGCTCGCGTCGAAGCTGGCGTCGCCCGAGTAGATCGCGACGATCTGGTAGGTGCCAACCGCGGAGTAGACGGTCTTGCAGGTCGCCGTCCCGGCCACGACGGCCACCGTCTCGCAACCGGGAATCGCGCCCGAGCCACCGTCGAAGCGCACCGTCCCACCGTCGGGAGTCGGGGTCACCGTCGCGGCGTAGGTCACCATGTCGCCCGTCGCGGCCGGATTCTTCGAGGACTGCAGCGTTATGCTCGTCTGGCCCCCGGTGACCACCTCGGTCACGGTGTTCGAGGTCGAGGTGCTGTACGCGGGATCACCGTTGTAGGTGGCGACGATCGAGTAGCTCGCCCCCGCGCTGAAACTCGTCTGGCACGTCGCCACGCCGGAAGCGACCGTCACGTTCGAGCAGAGCGCCGTGCCGTTGCTCGTGAAGCTGACGGTGCCGCCGTCCGGTGTCGGGCTGACCGTCGCGGTGAACGTGACCGACACCCCGACCTGGGTCGGATTCTGGGACGGCGTGAGCGCAGTCGTCGTCGCCGTCGGGAGTGCGACCGTGAACGGCCACGCGGCGCCGTCACTGCTGTTGTCGGTCGGGCCGCCAACGAGCAGTGTGCTGCCGCCGGCGCTGACAGCGACCCCGTTGCCGAATTCGCCCGCCCCGATCTCGCCCGTCCCGTTCGCGGCGCAGTTGGTCGCGCAGTCTCCGAGTAGCTTCGCGCCCTGCTGACTCCACGCCGTGCCGGAACGGGTGAACGCCCATGCCGCGCCGTCGCCGCTCATGGTGCCGGCACCCTGGTCCTGACTGCCGCCGATCAGGGCCGTGTCGCCGTCGCTCGACAGCCCCGCGCTCTGGCCGAAGAGGCCCCCGCCGCTGCTCTCGCCCGCCCCGGTTAGCTCGGCCTGCTGGCTCCACGGGCCGGTGGAGCCCGGGCTCGTGAACACCCAGGCGGCGCCGGCGAAGCTGTTGTTGCTCTGGCCGCCGATCAGCGCGGTCGTGCCGTCGTTGGAGAGGGCGGTGCTCGACCCGAAGCTTGACGTCAGCCCGCTCTCGCCGGTGACCTGGGTGCACCCCGTGATCGTGCAGGTGCCCGCTTGCATCTCGGTGAGCTGTGCCGGGGACGCCCCGAGGCTGAAGAGCCAGGCGGCGCCGGAGCTGCCGTTGTCGGCGTCGGCCCCGATCAGCCCGGTGCTGCCGTCGCCCGAGATCGCCACGCTGTTGCCGAAACGACCTGAGCCGATCTCGCCGCTCCCGTTGGCTCCGGTGCACGCGTTGAGACAATCACCGACCAACTTCGTGCCGGCGTCCCAGGTGCCGCTGCTATCGGTGAACAGCCACGCCGCCCCGTCGCCGTAGGTACTCTGCAGGCCCCCATCCTCGCTGCCCCCGATCAGGGCGGTGGAGCCGTCGGCCGAGAGCGCCACGCTCTCCCCGAACAGCCCGGCCCCGTTCTCGCCGCTGCCGAGCAGCTTGGTCTGCTCGCTCCAGCTCGTACCGGAGTAGGTGTACACCCAGGCCGCACCGACGCCGCTCCCGCTGGTGGTGTTATCGCCGGGCCCCCCGATCAGCGCCGTCTTGCCGTCGGCCGACAGCGCGACGCTGTAGCCGAACTCGCCGTTGCCCCCCGAGGTGTTGATCTCGTCGCTCGGGCGCAGCACGGCCTGCTCGGTCCAGACCCCGCCCGAGCGGGCGAAGACCCACGCGGCCCCGATGTAGTTGTTGTCGGTGAAGCCACCGACGAGCGCCGTGTTGCCGTCGGAGGAGAGCGCGACGCTCCAGCCAAAGTCACCGGGGGTGATCTCGCCCGAACCGGTCACGGTCAGCTTCCCGCCCTGCGGCGTCAGCGTGATGGTGGCGAAGGCGGCCGCTGGAGCGCCGAGGACGACGCAGGCGACGACCAGCGCCAAGACCCACACGGTCCGTCGTGTCGCCGCTGACATCCGTCCCCTTTTTGATTGGAGCGTCCAGGCCGCACCCCCGGCTGGCTCCCGCGTCTCCCACGAACCGACCAGGCTACGGGCGAGAATCTATCGGAAACGACCCGAGGCGGAGCGAAATCGCTGCCGATCCGTATAGCGGGCGGCCGTGCGTGAGATCCCGATCCGCGACGAGACGATCCGGCTCGGCCAGCCGCTGAAGCTCGCCGGCGTGATCGCTTCCGGCGCTGAGATGAAGCGCCCGCAGCGCACGGCGTTGCCGATTGAGCGGAATGCGGTCACGGCGCGGGCGTGACCCGAATAGGCGTTCAGGAGTCACGGTCGGGCCGGCTCGGCGATGGTCGACGAGACCTGCCTTCGTTGTTGGACGGGTATCTCCTCGGCGACGACACGGGCCTGCTCTGCGCGGAAAGCGCGTCCATGTCGATCCGCGTGCTCGCAGCACTCAGCTAATAACCGGGCCGAAGCAGACGTCTGCGGCGCGGAGCGCTCACGCCTGCTTTGTCGCCGATGCAGTCGTCAGCGCCGGGGCGCCTCACAGACGGAAGCGCTGGTGCGACCCGCCCGCACGACCACCGTGCTCAAGCGGCCGATCGTCGCTGAAGGAGCGGTTGATCGGCAGCCTGCCTGTCGGCGAATGCAATGCAATGGCCAGCCGGCGGTCGGCATCGACGGCCGCACGGATGCGGAAGGTCGCCGAAGCGCTGGTTCGTACTCATCTGCGTGGCAACAAAAGCGCCGGTTCGGCGATGGGCTGCCGAGGCAGCGGTCCGTCGCCATTGCGTCGGTTCGTCGGCATCGCGCCCGATGGCAAATGCGCCGGCTCGGCGACCAGCGCGTCGGGCAGGTCGATCAATCGCCGATGCGCAGGTTCCGGCTCGGGCATCGTGAAGGCGAAAGCACTGGCGCCGAGCCACGCCGCGCGTGGAGAGCTGAACCGGCGGTCCGTCGCCAAAGCGATTACGGGCTCGCGGGCGGCGTCGCGGTCGAAGCGATCGTCAGCGCTTGGCGGCTGGCGCGATCCCTCCCGTGGCGAAGCAGTGACGCGCAAACCTCGATCGTGCAGCAAGGTTTGGATTTGGGGCGGTTGCAGTAAGCGCGTGATTGGGTCGGGATCGATGGTCGGGGCGTGAGTTGGTGGGTGGTTGATCGTCGCTGGCGGGTGTGTTGGCGGTGTTTGGCCGGCGGCGTGGCGCTGAGGGGCGTCTCGGTCGA
>DAHUYL010000184.1 GCA_027315255.1 Solirubrobacterales bacterium
CGCCGAGCAGCTCGACCGTCTCCCGCGCCGGCCGACCCCGGAACCCGTATGACCAGAACATCCGGCCGACGTCGGTGTTCGGGCTGAGCGCCACCGGTCGCGGGGACTCGATCAGCCCGGCCCCGGCGCCCGCCAAAAAGACCGCGCCGGACTTGATCTCGACAACGCAGCCCTCCGAAACGTCGCCCATCGTCGGTCTGCCTTCCCCGATCGGCGCGAGGGCCACGGCCACGCAGGCTGACTCGAGCCCCGCCAGCGCCGGCCGCGTGCCGTCGATCGGGTCCACGACGAGCACGTCCGTCGCTCCGTCGGCTTCCACCAGACCGCGATCCTCGGAATACCAGGCCACCCGCGGTGCTCGCCGCGCGAGGAACGAGGCGAGCTCGCGCTCGGCGAGCTCGTCGATCGCGAATGTCACGTCGCCGCCCGCGCCCGCGTGCTCATGCGATCGTCCCCCGTAGCGCCCCAGTTCCGGAGCCACGACGTCCCGCAGCGCGAGCGCCAGGTCGCGGACCAGCGCGAGCCGTTGCGGACGTGCGAACGGCTCGGAGGTCACAATGCAAAGCTATCCACCCGTGAGCGCGATAGACGACCTGCTGGCCACCAATCGCCGGTTGGCTGCTGCACAAGATGCCACCGGCCCCGTGCTGGATGCGGCTCCCGGGCTGCGGGTCGCGATCGTCGCCTGCATGGACGCGCGCCTGGATCCCGCTGCCGCGCTCGGGCTGGGCTCAGGCGACGCGCACGTGATCCGCAACGCCGGGGGCGCCGTCACCGAGGACGTGATCCGGTCGCTGACGATTTCACAGCGGCTGCTCGGCACGCGTGAGGTGATGCTCGTCCACCACACGCGCTGCGGAATGCAGAGCTTCACCGAGGCCGAGCTCCACGACGCGATCGAGCGCGCCGCAGGGGTGAGGCCGCCCTGGGCCGCCGAGGCGTTCGGAGACCTCGACGCGCACGTGCGCGAGTCGATCGCGCGCGTAGCCGACTCGCCCTTCCTGGCGCACACCGAGGTGGTACGTGGCTTCGTCTACGACGTCGACACCGGGCTGATGCGCGAGGTCAGCCCGGGATCTGAAGCGTGAACGTCGTCGCGCCCGCGTCGGATGTGACCGAAAGCCGCCCCGCCATCCGGTCTGCCAGCTCGGACGCGATCGCCAGCCCGAGGCCGGAGCCCTGGGCATCGTCGGCCGTGTAGAACGGTTCGAATATCCGCCCCTGGGCGACCGGGTCGATTCCCTCGCCGTCGTCGCGAACCGACAGGTTGACATTCCCGTTCTGGCGCCGCGCGATCACGACGATCTGCGTGCCCTTCGGCGTGTGGGTGAGCGCGTTGTCGATCAGGATCCGCATGATCTGGGCCACCCGGACCGGATCGCATTGCGCCAGGATCGCGCCGGGCCCGCCTGCAAGTCGCAGTTCCAGCCGCGAGTCGTGTTGCGCGAGCGCGGGCTCGAACTCCCCTGACACCGAACGCGTCAGCTCCCCGAGGTCGACCTCCTCTGGGCGCAGCTCGAGCGATCCGGACTCGAGCCGGCTCAGGTCCAGCAGGTCGACCGAGAGTTTGTGCAGGCGCTGCACCTGGTCGCGCACCTGATCCAGGAACCGTCGCCGCGTCTCGGGGTCCAGATCCTCGTCCTCGAGCAGCTCGACGAACCCGCCGAGCGAGAAGACGGGTGTGCGCAGCTCATGCGAGGCGGTGGCGATGAACTTCTTACGCGCGAGGTCCATCTGCTGAAGCTGCTGCTGCATGTCGTTGAACGCGCCTGCAAGGCGCCCTAGCTCGTCTCCCGAGTCCACCGGGATCCGGCGGCTGAAATCACCTCCCGCCACCTGTCTGACGGCCTGCTCGAGGCGCCCCACCCTGCGCGCGAGCGCCCGGGCCACCGCGTAGCCCGCGAGCAGCGCCAGCGCCAGTGCGATCGCTCCGGCGACCAGCGCCTCGTGGCGCACGGTGCTCACGGTGCGCTTCACGTCGGCGAGCGCGGCCGAGTAGACGATCACCCAGCCGACCGTGGCGTTGCCGTAGCGGGCCGGCAGCGCCGCCATCGCCACCTCGCCGCCGGGGGCCTGCTCGACTCCGGTCTGCAGCTGCCCGCTCACCGCAGCTCGGCGGGCCACCGAGGAGCCGAGCAGTGCCGCCGGCGCCTGCCCGGTCGAGTCGGTCACGGCCGAGAGCTGCACGGCGCCGACGGCGCGGTTGACCGACAGCACGGTCACACGGTCGCCCGACGCGTTCGCGGCCTCACGCGTCAGCTCGCGTACATGCCGCGCCGGCGTATCGGTGCCGAGCGCCCGGCGCAGCTCAGCGGAGCGCTTGCGCGCGGCGCCGGCCAGGGCCGCGAGCTTCTGGCCGGTGAGCCGGCTCTGGAGTCCGGGCGCGACGTAGACGTACACCGCCCCCACCGCCAGCAGGGTCACGCAGAAGAACAGCAGCGCCAGCCGGTCCGAGAGCGACAGGCTCAGCCGGTCTGAAAGCGCGTGGCGCATCCGCACTGTCACCGCGGTCAGTCCGGGTCGGTGTCGCGGAAGCGGTAGCCGACTCCACGCACCGTGAACAGGTACTCCGGGTCCTTGGCGTCGCGTTCGACCTTCTCGCGCAGGTGGCGAATGTGGACGTCGATCGTGCGCGGATCTCGGTAGGCCGAATCCCCCCACACCCGAGCCAGCAGCATGTCGCGCGTGAACACCCGGCCGGGCGCTCGCGCGAGCGCCGAGATGATCTCGAATTCGACGAACGTCAGCTGGGCCTCCTCGCCCCGAATCCGCACGAGCCGCTTGGCGAAGTCGATCCGCAGGTCGCGCACCTCCAGTGGGATCTCGCCGGCCTGCGTCTGGTCGGGCCGGCTCATCTCCGCGCGGCGCAGGGCAGCCTTGATCCGGCTGGAGAACTCGCGCAGCGAGAACGGCTTGGTGATGTAGTCGTCGGCGCCGAGCTCCAAGCCGACAACCTTGTCGATCTCATCCGACTTCGCGGTGAGCATGATGATCGGGACCGAGCTGCGGCTGCGCAGCCGGCGGCAGACCTCCAGCCCGTCCACCCGGGGCAGCATCAGGTCCAGCACGACGAGGTCGAAGCGCTGCTCGTCGAACCGCTCCAGCGCCTGGCGGCCGTCCGTCGCCTGGACGACCTCGTAGCCCTCCTTGCGCAACGGATATGACAGCAGCGTCTGGATCGACTCCTCGTCGTCGACGAGCAGGATGCGCGCGGTCCGCTCTGGCACCGTTGTTTGCACCAACAAGCGCAAGGGTAGAGGCCTGCTGGCGGCCGCAACGCCGCCGCGGGGATAACCTCTGCCCGATGCTCGATCCGCGGATCTACCGGACGGGCCTGGTCGTGACGGCTCTGGCGCTCGTGGTGCTCGCCTTCTCGCTGCGCAATCAGCAGCCGGGTCTGAGCTCGACGCTGGCGCCGCAGGCCTTCAACGGCTCCAACGTCGTGGGCACGATGAACGCCATCGCCAGGGACGGCACCCGGGCGCCTGGCTCGAGCGGCGATCAGGCGCTGGCCGTCCAGGTGAAGAACGCCCTGGCCGGCGATGCCGGCTTCACGGTCAGCACCGACACCTTCCAGGGGAGCACGGTCGCGGGCACCGCGACGCTGGACAACGTCATCGCGGTGCGGCCGGGTATGCAACCGGGCAGTGTGGTCATCGCGGCTCCACGCGATGCGCCAGGCCTCGCGGGCGCCTCAGGGACCGCGATGCTGATCGAGCTTGGACGCGACCTCACCGGGGAGACGCTGCACCGCACGGTGGTGCTCGCGTCGATCAGCGGCTCTCAGGGCGGGGCCGGGGTCGCGCGCCTCGCGCGCGAGCTGCCGGGACCGATCGACGCGGTGATCATCCTCGGCGACGTCGCCAGCGCCAACACGAGGCAACCGATTCTGGTCCCGTGGGCGTCAGACAGGACCGTGGCTCCGCCCGTGCTTCGCAACACGCTCGCCTCGGCGCTCGCCTCGCAGACTTCATTGCAGGTCGGCTCAAGCGGGCTTGGGGCACAGTTCGCACGGCTTGCGTTCCCGTTCACGCTCGGCCAGCAGGGCCCGCTCGTCGCCGAGGGGATCCCGGCCGTGGAGCTGTCGCTGTCGGGCGAGGCCGGGCCTGCGAGCAACGCGCCGGTCACCTCGCCCGGGCGCATCGCGGGCATCGGCAAGGCGGTTCTGACGGCGATCTCGGCGCTTGACACAGGGCCCACGGTGCCGGCGCCGTCCGCTTACGTGCTGCTCAGCGGCAAGGTCGTGCCGGGCGCGACGCTGGCGCTGTTCTCGCTCGCGTTGCTGGTGCCGGTGCTGATGACCGCCGTCGACGCGGTCGCGCGCGCACGACGCCGCCGCCACGCCGTCCTGCGGCCGCTGATGCTTCTGCTCGGCGCGAGCGCGCCGTTCGCCGCCGCGGTGGTCGTGGTGCTGATCGCTTCCGCGCTGGGAGCGATGCCGGTGGCGCCGCCGGGGCCGGTCGGCCCGCGAGCGGTGCCGGCCGGGACGGCTGGAATCGAGGTGCTGGTGGCCGCGGGACTCGTTGCGCTTGCCGTGGCCGCGGCTGGATGGTTTACGGCACGCAGGTGGCGGCTGATCCCGAGCGGCGTCGACCGTCGCGACGCGCCGTTTGCGCGCAACGGCGGCAGCCGACACATCCCGGCGCGCGATGGCAGCCGGGGTCGCAATGGTTCGGCGCGCTCGCGCGGGACCTCCCCTGTCGACAGCGGCGGCGCGATCGCCGCCGTGATCGTGCTCCTGTGTGCCGTGGCGTTCGCGGTCTGGCTCGCCAACCCGTTCGCCGCGCTGTTGCTGATGCCGGCCGTGCACCTGTGGCTGCTGGCGATCAATCCTGATCTGCGTCTGCCGATGCCCGTGCGGCTCGCGCTCGCCCTCGTAGGCGTCGCCCCGGTGGCGGCGGTGGTCGTCTACTACGCCAACGAGTTCGGTTACGGGGCCGGCGGCCTGGTGTGGGAGGCCGCGCTCCTGCTCGCCGGCCACGGCGTCAGTGCCCTGGCGGCGATCGCTTGGAGCGCGGCGATCGGCTGCCTGCTGGGAGTGCTGGCGCTGATCGTGTTCACTGATCGTGGTGAGCACTCAGAGCCGGCGGAGGTCACGGTTCGCGGCCCGGTCACGTACGCCGGTCCGGGGTCGCTTGGCGGGACGGAGTCGGCGCTGCGCCGCTGAAGCCCGATGATCCGCCGCATCGTGCGCGACGTCTCGTCGGTGCTGATTCTGTCCGGGCTGCTGCTGGTGCTCGACGCCGGGGTCACGCTGGTCTGGCAGGAGCCGGTCACGGCCGCGATCGGGCTGATTCTGCGCACGCAGGTCAGCCAGCGCTACCTGAGCTACCGGACCGCGCCGCTGACGGCGAGCAACCGTGTCGCTCTGGATTCGATCCACGCGACCGATCAGCGCATCGCGTATCTCGCCCGACGCGAGTTGGCGCAGGTCCCGAACGGAGCCGCGGTCGGCCAGCTGCGGATCCCTCGCCTGGGCAACACCTACAACGTCGTCCAGGGCACGAGCGAGTCCGACCTCGAGGAGGGCCCCGGCCATTACCCGCAGACGGCGCTGCCGGGAATGGGGCAGACGGTCGGAATTGCCGGTCACCGCACCACGTACCTGGCGCCGTTCCGCTTCCTCAACGAGCTGCGCCACGGCGACCGCATCCTGATCACAATGCCCTACGGCCGCTTCACCTACGTCGTCCAGTACAGCCGGATCGTGCTGCCGACCGACATCTCGGTGATCGACAACGTCGGCTACGAACGCCTCGTGCTGTCGGCCTGCAACCCGATCTACAGCGCCGCTCAGCGGATCATCGTGTTCGCGCGGCTCTCCTCGGTCACGCCGCTCGGCCCAGCCCGTGTGACTTCGACGTGAGCGGGCCCGATAGCCGAGCGAGCGCCGGGCCAAAGTGTCCAGCGACGGTCCGCCCGCTTGCAGCCGTTTCACCGGGCTGCCGAAATCGAATCTCGAGTTGATCGGTCACAGACAGCCGATATCTGAAGGGAATCGCGACATGCGGATCAGCGAGATACAGGAGCGGGTCGGTCGTGGCGAATACCGCGTGGACGCGAAGGCAGTGGCCGACGCGATCGTCCGCCGGCTGCTCAAGGATGCGGTTCCGGCGCCCCCGCGCCGGCCCCACGGCGCCTGCTCGTAACGCAGGGCACCGGACGAAGCGAGGTCCGGCCTCGCTCAGGAGACGTGCTCGTAGCCCGACAGCGGGCCGGTCGCTCCGTGCAGGACCAGCTCGCCGGAGCCCGCCACCACGCGCCCGATGAAGCTCAGGGGCGGCCGATCGCGCGGGCCGGCGCCGGCGCGGGCCAGCGCATCCTCCCATTCGCGCTCCACCAGCGCGCGAGCGCCCGCCGGCACGCACGCGCACAGCTCGAAGTCCTCGCCCGCCGTCGCCGCGAACGCCGCCGGATCCTCTGAGAGGGCGCGTGCCGCCTCCGCGACGCCCGCGTCCAGCGGGAGCGATCGCAGGTCCAGCTCGAGCGTCACCCCGCTGGCCCGCGCGATGTGGCGGGCATCGGTCGCGAGGCCGTCCGAGATGTCGAGCATCGCGGTGGCGCCCAGCTCGCTCAGCGCCCGACCAGCGGCGAACCGTGGTCGTGGGTGCGCGTACCGCGCGTGCAGTCGCTCGTTGGCGCCGGCCGGGAGATCAGCTTCGCCGACGCGGCCCTCGAGCAGCGCCAGGCCGGCCCCGGAGCCGCCGAGCGCGCCTGTGACGGCGACGAGGTCGCCGGCGCGCGCGCCGTCGCGGCCCACCAGTTCGCCGGGATCCTCCACCCAACCGACAACCGTCACGGTGACCGCCAGCACCGGGGAGGAGCTCACGTCACCCCCGGCGATCGTCGCCCCGCAGACGCCGGCGGCCTCGGTCGCTCCGTCGATCAACGAGAGCGCATAGTCAAGCTCCGTTCCGGGGGCGAGCGCGAGCGCGAGGTATGCCTCTCCGGGCGCGGCGCCCATCGCCGCCAGGTCCGAGAGTGCCGAGCCCATCGCCCGAGAGCCGATCTCCTCGGCCGTCAGCTGCCCGGAGCGGAAGTGGACACCGTCGACCGCGGTGTCGATCGAGGTCACGGCGCATCCGGACGCGCGCACGACCGCGGCATCGTCACCGATCCAGCGCAGCACCCGGCCGCCGCCGCCGCCGACGCGCGCGAGCGCGTCACGCAGGCGGTCGATCAGCTCCAGCTCTCGCATGCCGGGTCGGCCGGCCAGCGTCCCGTGGCTCCGGCAGCTCAGCGGTGGCGGTAGACGATCCGCGCCCGGTCCAGGTCGTAGGGCGAGAGCTCGACGCGGACCCGGTCGCCGGGGAGGATGCGGATCCGGAAGCGCCGCATCTTCCCGGCCACGTGGCCGAGCACGACGCGGTCCATGTTGTCGAGTTTGACGCGGAACATCGCGTTCGGGAGGGCTTCGACCACTTCGCCCTCGAGCTCGACTTTTTCTTCCTTGGGCATCTTCTGTTACCTGTTCGATCGCGCGCGGCAGCACGCCGCGCGTGCGACAACGCTACCAGCACCGCTGCGGGTCGCGGGAATCGGTCAGCCGCCGGGAGCCGAGCCCCCGGAGCCGGAGCCTGGCCCCGTGCCCGAACCCGCGCCCGGGCCGGAGGGCGTTGTCGAGGCCGGGCTCGTGGTGCCGCCGCCGGCCGGCGGCGTGGTCGTCGCCGGGCTCGTCGAGGTGCCGGTGCTCGCCGGGCTCGTGCCGCCCGAGGTGCCGGAGTGCTTCTTGGGAGTGCTCGGCGGGGGCGGCGGCGCCGCTGAGGCGTAGTGATAGACCGCGCCGAGGAACTGGGTGCCCACGAACGGCGTCGCGGGTGGGCGCCAATCGCCGCAGTAGCCGCCGCTCGCGGACAGCATGTAGTCGTGCCAGATCGGCGCGGCCAGCGAGGCGCCGAAGCCATTGGCCATCGAAATCTGGCCCTGCGGGTAGCCGACCCAGACGGCGGTCGACATCCGCGGCGTGTAGCCGACGAACCAGGCGTTGTCGCCGGTGTCGGCGGTGCCCGTCTTGCCCGCCTCAGGGCAGCCGTAGTTGGCCGGCGTGCCTGTTCCCGACGTGATCACGGTCTTGAGCACGTTGGTGGCCACGTACGCCTGGTTGTACGGGAACACCTGGGTGCCGGGCGAGTTTCCGAAGTTGCGCACGCTCCCGTCCGGGAACACGATCTTGTTGATGATCGTGGGCGGGTGGTGGACGCCCCCGTCGGCGATCGTCGCATACGCGTCGGCCATCTCCAGCGGCGTGACGCCGATCTTCTGGCCGCCGATCACCTCCGCCGGGTTGCCGTCAAGGGGAGAGGTGATCCCCATCGCATGCGCCATCGCGTCGAGCTTGCCCCAGCCCAGGTCGGCCGCGAGTTGCACGAACACCGTGTTGTCGGACGCGGCCATGGCCTGCTGGATGTCGATCCTGCCGGCGTAGGTGAGCTCGGCGGTGTGAACCGACCAGGTCGGATCGACCGGCAGCCAGCCGGCAGGCAGGAATTTGGAGATGTAGTACGTCGAGTACGGGTTGCCGTTGTAGTCGTGGATCAACGTCATCAGCGCGAACGGCTTGAACGCGGAGCCCGACTGCCGGTGCGCGGACGTGGCGTAGTCGAACGTCGTCTGGCTGTAGCTCGAGGAGTTGGCCAGTGCGAGGATGTGGCCGTTCGACGCCTGGACCGAGGCGACGGCGGCGGCGGCCGCGCCGTAGTTGGTTCCGGGCGCCTGCACCGCGAGCAGCGCCTCGTGGTTGGCGATCGCCTGCTGCGCCTCCGCCTCCTTGCGCAGGTCGATGGTCGAGTAGATCTTCAGCCCCTGGCTGAGCACAGGACAGTTCTTCGGGT